>JBAXIZ010000058.1:0-4310 GCA_037138095.1 bacterium | reverse complement strand
CTTGTCCACCCTGTAGGGATCGAACCTACGACCTTATCCTTAAGAGGGATCTGCTCTACCAGCTGAGCTAAGGGTGGATATAAATGAATACAGAAAACATCATATCATATAATGGTATTAATTCAATGCTTTTATTACGAAAATGTGGCTACAAATCATCACTTAATTTTGACCTTGCACTCTCCCCTATTTTATGATATAATGTGAGGTAGATTAAAGAGGCTTCTACGAGTGTAGAAACGCCTATGTTGTTTGAAAAAACTCACCAGAAAAATTGAAAGGATTAAAAAAATGGAACTATTCATCATTGGAATACTCATAGCAATTATCATCGCCCTTATCACATGGATGGTCTTCAAGGCCATAAAAATCCTTAAGGACTGGGCAATAGTCGACAAGTTCTTCACAATCGTGAAAGAGCCTGAGGTAAAAGTTATTCTTAAGGGAGGAAAACCCTTTGACTGCATCTGCAACGTCAGTGACCACACCATGCTTTTTCGTTATCACGACGGGAAAAAAGTGGACTGGACACTAGTTGATAACAAAGATCTTAAAAAGGTCAAGTATAAAAAATATCATCGATTCAACCACGAGGCGATCGGTGGATACTACTTCTATGGAATTCTACCAAACATAAGCATCGCGAGTTTTGATATTGACGCTGCAAGATGGGTGGATGAACCCACAAACATTCGGGAGTCAATATCTCACGAACTTTTAACGGTCACTTCTCTTAGAGCAAAAACTCAAAGGAGGGTACTGTTCAAGGATATTGAGATTGGTGGTGATAGCACTCTGAAAATTGACGTTGCTTTCACTGTTATTATTGAACTAGAAAAACCTCTGGTTGCAGGATTTGACCGAAAAGGAAATTTTGCTGAAATCGTTGATGCCTCATTGAAGGAAATAGTTGTTCGTAAAGCTTTAGAGCTAACCGACGACGACCTCTTTGCAACAAACAAACCGGCACCCAGTCCTACACATGGGACACCTAGTCCAACGACTAAAGTGCAAAGAGATATGATATTTGACCCCAAAGAACTACTCAAAGAGTTGTGTACTAAGGGCAGTAACATGCAAAACTCTGGTTACAAAGCTGTTGCATTAATTTACAATGGTTTTGATTTTACACCAGATTCAAAACCTATTGTCGATAAAAAGGCCGAAGCGAAGGAAGCTGAATATCAACGCGCCAAACAACTCCAAGAGGCTGAGGCCAACAAAAAAAGTCGTCAACTCGAAGGTGAAGGGCGTGCTAGTGCTATCAACAGCCAACTCGCAGCACTCAGAAATCACGGCGTAAATCCAGATGTTGCAGCTCACAACTTCGCAAGAATGATTGTAGCTGAAGCAGTCGCCAGTGATAGCAGTGACATAACCATGTGGATTGAACAAGGTGCCGGAATTCAATTTGCGCCCGGCATGATACCCCCCAGCAAAAGGAGAACTCCATGATAACAATATTAATCGGTATAATAGTGGGTCTGTTAGTCATTGCAGTAATTATGCTTTTGGTCCACAGACCATCCACATCAGCTGCAGGAGCGGGAGCTGGAACGGCACCCGCCCCAACAACACCCGCAACAGCCCCAGCACCCACTCCAGCACCAGCCCGGGTAACAACAGTCGTGACTCCTTGCCCCACGCAAGGGTCTGACTGGCTCGGAGGTATTGGAAGGTTTATGTGGGGACTCGTAAAGGTTGTGTTCTCCATCGCGATCGTCCTCGCAATACTTGGAGGATTATACTTCGGTGGACTCTGGGCAAAAAACGGAATCGACCGTTGGGCACGCCAGAGTGATTGTGGTAAAAAAGAACTGGTCATCATTAGGCCGGGCTTGCATACAACAATCGACATAAATGGGTTCACGAAATGGTCACTTATGCCACCAGTTTCAACACTGGTCGAATATTTGGACCAGTGGGGTAATCCAATTCCAGTTGAATGCAATGGCGTGCTGGCTTACTCTATTGTAAGCCAGCCGGGGATCAACTACCCAGTGAGATCGGGTAGTGACCTCCGGTTCCTGCGGATGTCCTCTGCCGACCCCGCCTCTGTTGAATACTCGTTTGTTATCAAACTTGAATAATAAACGAGCCACAGGCGTCATACTTCATTGTGTGACGCCTGTTTTATTATTTGAAAACCCAAATCCCCATTTCGCGCGAGCGAAATGGGGATTTTTTAACTTTTGAGTTAAAACTTTTGATTTTTGACTTTTGATTTTTGACTTATTACTACACGCTTCCCTGCAAGCCAGTTGGTATATCAGCGCCCACAGTACCAAGCACAATACCAAGTATTCCATAAACGGAAACCATTATAAACAAACCCACCATCCCCCAAAATATATGTTTCTTACCTGTCTTTCGCGCTTCCTCATCATCTGCATTCATAATGAAGACAATGATTCCGTACAAAAAATACATTAAGGCAACAGCAAAAAGAAAATATATTATAGGATTAACAATATTTGTAACAAATTTACTTAAGTATTGCATTGTTATAGATTATCTAGTTACCTCCTGGAATTTGTGGAAGATTTACATTATTACTTGAAGATGAAACTCCTGAAACATTCTGAAGAAGACCAACGAGTCCCCAAACTGAAACCATCACGAAGATAGCAACAATACCCCAAATCATAAAGCCTCGAGCTTCTTCTCTTTTTCCTGGATCCTCACTACCTGAAAGCACATACTTTAGCACACCCCATAGGAAAAGAAGAACCGCAACACCAACGAGCAATGGTATGATTCGATTTATCAACCCTGTGACCTGAGAAATTGAATTACTTGCAGGGCCAGTATTAAGCTGAGCGAGAGTTACAAATGGAAACAAAAACATTAGTGACATATATGCAAACTTTTTCATATTTTTTTGTATCCCGACACTAATTTACGAATGAATGCGAATGATGCGAATAGAATTCTGAATTCCGTATCATATTCGTGTTATTCGTTGTATTTATTCGTGTATTGGTGTCGAGTTATATATTAAATTAAAACATTTATAAATAAAACCTTCCACATAATTATACCAAACTTTTTTATAAAACAACAATCAAATTAAATCTTTACCTGTGGAATAGATACAGCTTTACTAAAAAATGTACCTGACAATATTTCGATAAATGCCCACACGCACACCATTACAAAAAGCCCAATAAGTCCCCAAAATATTAATTTCTTTCCTTCTGTTCTAGCATTTTCATCTCCAGAATTTTTCACAAACTTAAATACACCCCAAAGAAAAACAACAAGCGCCACACCCACCATTAATGGGAAAAGCCCCTGCTTAAAAAAAGAAGAAACCAAACATTCAACCAAAGCTTTTAGATTTGTTGTTGGACACATATTAATATTGTTTATTTGGTAATGAAGGAGTAATACCACTTGGAATATGCATACCGAAAAAATTAGCAATGATGGAAACCAATGCCCATACAGAGATCATTACAGCAAGACCCACTATTCCCCAAAACATAAACTGCTTAGCCTCTTTTCTGGCTCCCTCATCTTCCCCCTTCCAAATGTATTTCACTATCCCCCAAAGAAAAGCAACCAAAGCAAAGCCTACTATTAAAGCAACAAGAGATCTTATTATCCCATTTGATGAAGAAACAATTTGTCCCAAATCACTTAACCCAAAAGCAACCGAGGGAAGGGCTGTAAAAATTAAAAATATATACTTTTTCATAAATATTTATTTAAGAACGCTATTAACCGTACCCGATATCAAGTCTGCAATTACAGATGCGCCCAAAAGTATTCCTGCACCAATAATAGACCAAAAGAATACACTTTTAGCTTTAGTTAATTCAGCTGGTTCACCCTGCGCTTTAATAAACAAAAAGCCTGAATAAATAATAAAGAATACACAAACCACAGCACCAATTTGAGCAGCGAGTTTTAATAAATTCCCAATAAGGGCAATGAGTGTTTGATTTTCTGAACCTAGGGGGTTTTGGATTCCTTTTGTTATTCCCTGCGTTATATTTCCCACACCATTAACCTGCCCTCCTTGCGCATAGGTATTTAAAACAAAAACTGGGGCTAATAAAAATACGACGAGAACTAAGAAAATAAATGTTTTTTTAATCATTGAATTAAATTATAAATCATTTTGATAATAAGCGATAGCTATTTGAATTATTCTTTACTAAAGCAGTCAAGATAAAATCAACAAGAAGCCAAGCCGCAAGCATTATAACAAACCCTATGATTGCATTCCAAAAAAGACCGTGCGCCTTGCTTATCTGCCCAGTATCTCCAACGGCAGTCAAATATAAATATCCAGCATACATAAA
>JBAXIZ010000057.1:0-4347 GCA_037138095.1 bacterium | reverse complement strand
CATGCAATAGAGATAATAGGGATAAATTAATTTGCTATTGTTTACGATAGCATTTTAAACTTCCGCTCTAAGAATCTAAATATAAATTACAATGCTATTGTTTACAATAGCATTTTTCAAATCATGCAATAGAGATAATAGGGATAAATTAATTTGCTATTGTTTACGATAGCATTTAACCTCTCTCTAGATTATATATCTTATAATTTATAAGTTATAATATATAAGTTATGAGTTATGAATTATAGGTTAATTCTGCTACAATTGATCCGTGAAAAACATATTCTCAAAAACACATTTACTCATTGCAGGGACCGTAATCCTTATATTTGCTGGTTTTGCCTATGCTGAATATAAATATTCCCTACTAAAGAACAAAAATAGTGAACTTGAACTTTCCTTAGAAAATGCCCAAAAAGAGCTGGCTCAAAGCAAAGACGAAAACGCCGGTCTATCGACTTCCCTTTCAAGCGAGCAAGCAAAAAATACAACATTTGAAAAACAAATTGGTGACATCTCAAGCACCGTAGGTGTCCTTGAAAAAATCAAAGCAACAGACAAAGAACTTTTGCAAAAATATTCAAAAGTATATTTTTTAAATGAAAATTATCTTCCATCAAAACTTTCTCTTATAGATACAAAATATCTTTTCAATAAAACAAAAGAAACATATATTCACGAAAGAGTCTGGCCTCATTTGCAAGATATGTTGGAGGCGGGAGTAAAAGCTGATATAAACATGAAAGTAATTTCTGCATATAGATCTTTTAATGATCAAACATCCCTTAAGAGTACGTACAAAACTTTGTATGGCTCTGGAGCAAATGCTTTTTCTGCAGATCAAGGATATTCAGAACATCAACTCGGAACAACAGTCGACCTAGACAGAGAAAGCTCAACAGGAGCCCTTGTTACAAGCTTTGGAACAACAAAAACATTTGAGTGGTTAAAAGCAAATGCATATAAATACGGCTTTGTACTCTCCTATCCAAAAGAAAATACTTACTATCAATATGAACCTTGGCATTGGCGTTTTGTGGGGCTAGAACTTGCAAAAAGACTTCATGATGATGGAAAATATTTTTATGAAATGGATCAAAGAGAAATAGATAAATATTTAGCAAACTTTTTTGATTAATATGAATATTCCTTTTTTACAAATAGATATTGTTACTCTTGTTCAAGCGGTTGGCTATGTTGGACTCTTTGCAATTATTTTTGCTGAGTCAGGACTTTTTTTTGGTTTCTTTCTCCCCGGTGACAGCTTGCTTTTCACCGCTGGGCTTCTCGCTTCACAAGGATTATTTAATTATTATGCTTTAGCTGTAATTTTTGCCCTCGCAGCGATTGCGGGTGACAATGTTGGTTATATGTTTGGTAAAAAAATTGGACCAAAAATCTTTACACGAGAAAACTCTCTTTTATTCCAAAAAAAGCATGTTGAACGCACACAAAAATTTTATGAAAAATATGGAACAAAAACAATTGTACTAGCCCGCTTTGTTCCTATTGTAAGAACTTTTGCACCGATCCTGGCTGGAGTCGCAAGCATGAATTACCCAACATTTTTTAAATACAATGTTATTGGAGGTTTGATCTGGGGTGTTGGTATTTCATTTATTGGATACTTTTTAGGCAGTAGAGTCCCGGGTATAGAAAATTATTTAAACTATATAATTATTGCAATTATAGCAACCTCGTTCTTGCCAGTAATATTTGAATTTGTTCGAGAGCATTTACGTAAAGGCTCTAGGCTCTAGGCTCTAGTCAACACAGAACACAAAAACACAAAAGCGATTTCCCGAAGGGAAATCGCTTTTAGTTAGAGCCTAGTGCTCGACTTTGTTTCCTTATAAGCAAAGCAAATTAGGAATACAAGAAGTACCCTTGTGGCATAGAGCCTACCAGCCATGTATTGCTTTTCACCCCAAAATTTGCTCTAATACGGAAAGTATCTGGTGAGTGCCAGAAACACAGCTCTAAGGCTGTTCTGTACATTGAACAAAACGCTCTGAAAGGAGCAAACTATCTGAAAGGATAAACAAATGAATACTGCAAAAAATATACTTGATGCCCTGCAACACACATTGAAATTTGGTAATGAGACTGAAAGGGATATGGCAATAGAATTGCTCAGCACCCTTCTGGGACCAAGACCAACCGAAGATAGGGAGACCGTTGAAAAGATTCTACGAGCAGATTTATCACCTGAAACTTATTTCGATTTTTTTGTCGCCATCCTAACTGCCTGGCCAGGAAGCATCATCCCAATCACACAACGTATCCAAATACGTTCTGGACTCCCAAACGTAAATAGTTTCCTACCTGCATTCACTATTGCGGTATTGCAATGCGGTAGATATTTTAAAAGTCCCGGTGGAGATGATTGTGATCTTGGAGACGCGTGCGATATCCTAAAGAGAACACTTTCTATCAGTGTCTTCTGGAAAATAAAAAAATTACAAGACCCAATGTCGGGAAGGCTTTCAAATGCAATCTCGGAATTTATCACGTCCATTTCTTTTCAAAATTTGTTAAAGCTGATCGAATGCAAAGACCTCCTTGGTAATGTCCAAGATGGCACATTTGCTTTTCAAGTCATCAACGGTTTGTGTATGAGGTCCTTTGGCAACAAAAGCCTCGGAGAAAAACTGTTCCTGCTTCAGAAAAGCTAATAGCACACTTCAACCACCAACAAGCCACTCAGCTCGTTGGTGTTTTTTATTATTTATAAGAATTCAACTATGCACATTACTCACGACCGTGAGTAATGTGCATAGTATAAATTCATAAGATAAAATATCATCAAAAATACTGGATCCCAGATAATTCTCCGGTGGGTCGAATTTCTGGGACAGTGATTTTTATAGTCACTTTGTTCGTTAAAAATCTACTGATTTCACAACATTCTTTGTGTTTTTTGTCTAAATATGTTATAATATAGGGACAAATGATAAGGAGCCCAGAATACATAAACTGCGGTGGATACAAGCTTGAAACAGCGCTTGATGTTTTTAACATAAATCCAAAAAATTGTGTTTGCGTTGATATTGGTATATCCAGAGGAGGCTTCACAGAATGTCTACTCGAAAGAGGAGCAAAGAAAGTATATGGGATCGATGTTGGCGCTAGCCAATTTTTTGAATCTACACATAGGAATAAAAAAGATGTGGAAGAAAAAGTTGATCTTCGAAGCCTAATACTTCCAGAAAAATCTGACCTCACAATGATTGATATATCTTTCATCTCACTTACATATATTCTTAAAGACATATCAAATCTTACAAAAGAGGGAGGAAACATAATTTTACTTATTAAACCCCAGTTTGAAGTTCCAAAAGAACATATTTTAAAAGATGGAATAGTTGATGCCGATCACAGAGAAGAAGCAATTAAAAAAGTTTGCGATTATGCTGGAACCCTAGGCTTACTCAATAAAGGAATTACTGAATCCCCCGTTAAGGGCGTTGATGGGAATATGGAATTTTTCGCGTTGTTTGAACGGAAACAGAATTAAGAATCGACACAAAATAAGGAGTGAAGCGACTATATTTTGTGTCGTCCTCGAAGCCTGACTGCAAGGAAGGCTATCGGGGATCCAGCATTTTGTAATTTATGAATTAGGAATTAAGAATAAATGCTTAATTGTCATCATGTTTCATGTTATGTGCTATGTGTTCCATGCGATTTCACCTAGACAAAAAGGTGTTTTTAGCTTATGATGTAACCCAGTTTCTATATGCGCCGATCGGATAGCGGCTATTCCAGCAGACTGTAAATCTGCGGCCCAATGGGCATCGTTGGTTCGAGTCCAACTCGGCGCACAAAAATAAAATTCTCAAGATATTATCTTGAGAATTTTATTTTTGTGCGCCGGAGTAAGTGCTCCGATAGCACTTACGTGTTGGGCTCGAACAGCGGAGCGGGACCCAAGCAAGCTTGCTTGGGAGCGAGCTGGCGCCTAGACAAATTTTTGTGACGACAAAAATTTAGTCGGAGGAGAGATTCCAACTCGGCGCACAAATACAAAAAATTCCCGCAAGGGAATTTTTTATTATGTTATAGTGGCATTGGAGGATAATCCTGTTCTGGCATATTATCTATATTTCTAATTGCTTTTTCGTAAAGATTACTACAGTAGGCAGCCTCGCTTCTAGAAAGATAACTGCACCAAAATGTCGGACTTTTATTCCCAACACCCAAAAACCAAAAAAGACCAAGTGCAACAAAGAATCCTATTAAAATACCCGTGAATACATCATTATAATTTTTCATTTTATTTACTTAAACGGTAAATCGTCTATTAATTTAATTTTAAAAAGTTTAAATATAACGTAGTGTTAGAGC
>JBAXIZ010000056.1:0-4355 GCA_037138095.1 bacterium | reverse complement strand
AATTAACAAGAAAGCATGATATGATTTGGGTGTAATTTAGGGATTGGAAAATACTAGGTGGATAACTTATTTGACAACATAAAAAAAAGGAGTATACCAAAGATATAGAGACCCCTCTGTTCTTTGGTTTTTTCCTATTCTACGTAAAGGGGAAAAGGTCGTATTTTATTAAGTTAATTTGTTAGCTATTTATTAGCATTATCAATTAATCTTAAAAACCTATTAGGTTTTTGTAAAAAAAATATGAAAAAATACCTATCTATTTTTTTGGTTTCGGTATTGGTCTTTTTGGGTTTAGCTACAAAAAATGCAAATGCTGCTACATATACACTTCGTACAACTGATTCTACATATGTAACCACTCAAACAAGTTTTGCGCAAGGAGGAACTGTTTATGTTACTGGTACTAATTTTGATCATAATCATGGTAGCGGTACAACCAAGGGGAAATGGTATCTGAAATTCTATAGTGGAACTGGAGGAACAAAAGTTCTAAAACACACTTCACCATTAATTTCATCTGATTCATCTAATGTCATAAAATATGGTCAGGCATTGAGTTCAACCGATACCTTAGGTACTTGGACCATAGAAGCGTATTGTGCTACTCATAATAATTTGAAGATCACAATAACATTCACTGTTACTCTTGCTCCAGTAATTGATACAACACCGCCAGTTATTGATGCACATAGCGATATGACAGTAGAAGCAACCGGGCCAAGTGGAGCTGTTGTGTCTTACACTGTTAATTCTACAGATAATGTTGACGGTGTACTTCCCGCAGTCTGTCTTCCTGCTTCTGGTTCAACATTTGCTCTAGGAACAACTACTGTAAATTGCAATAAAACAGATAGTAGTGGAAATCCAGCCACATCGACAAGTTTTCTAATTATTGTAGTTGATACAACTCCGCCTGAGGTTGGTTCTGCTTCTGAAATAGACATAGGAACTTCTTCATCATCAACCGTTGTAACCTATACAGATCCAACTGCAAATGATGATGTTGACGGTCCCGTTTCAGTCACTTGTGTGCCTCCTTCGGGATCAGAATTTCCATTAGGTAAAACTACAGTAACTTGTAGTGCAACAGATTCTCATGGAAATACAGGAAGTTCCAGTTTTGATGTAACAGTTAGCGATACTGGGGCACCAAGCTTAGTTCTTCCTGGGAATATGGTTGTTGAAGCAACAGGACCTTCTGGTGCCGTCGTTACTTTTGAAGCAACAGCAAATGATGAAGTTGATGGTACTAGACCAGTAAGTTGTGTTCCTACCTCAGGATCAACATTCCCATTAGGAACGACAACTGTTAATTGTTCAGCTGAAGATTTAGCAGATCCAGCAAATGAGGCCGAGGGTAGTTTTACTATTACAGTAAAAGATACAACACCCCCTGTTATTACAAGGCTTGGAAGTGATCCGGAGTCCGTAATTCTTGGTGGTGTTTATACGGATGCAGGTGCGACAGCTACAGATCTTGTAGACGGAAACCTAACTCCATCAATAATTACTGTAGATCCTGTAAATACATCAATTTTGGGACCATATACGGTAACATATAATGTAGTTGACTCTGCCGGAAATCACGCTACTGAAGTTACAAGAGTGGTAAATGTTGTACCTGAAATTCCTACAACAGGGGATATTAAAATTGTAAAAATTGTTCAGGACCCAAATGGTGGAACAACAACAGATGAAACATTCTTCGTTGTAAATTTGAACAAGGGTGAAGTCACATCAACTTCTTCTTTATCTGAAAGTGATGATGCAAATTTCACGGGTTTATCAGCTGGTACATACACAATATCAGAAGAATTAAATCCGAATTATGATTTGATTTCAATTACACCAGATCAAGATGAGGAATTGAAAGGAACTCAGATTAATTTAACTTTGGGGACAACTACGGTTGTTACAGTAATAAACAGGCAACATGGTACATCAACACAGCCTGAAACATTCACTCTTACATATAATTCTGATACAAATGGAACAATTTCGGGTAGTTCCACTCAGGTTGTTGCTCCAAATGGTACAGGAACAGCTGTCACGGCAAATGCAAATAATGGTTATCATTTTGTAAATTGGAGTGATACATCAACAGCAAATCCAAGAATAGATTCAAATGTTGTTGGTAATATAACCGTTACTGCAAATTTTGCAGCAAATCAAACGATAAGCAGTGGAGGCGGAGGAGGTTCATCTGGAGGACATAGACGACCAGTTGCGACAACAACAACAGGTCAAGTTCTCGGAGCATCAACTGAATTGCCAAGCTCATGCGGTCTGTTTATAAGCTCATATCTAAAAAGAGGGAAGGCTAATATTAAGAGTGATGTTGTAAAACTTCAGCAATTCCTAAATGAGGAATTAGGGAAAAATATTCCACTTACTGGCTTTTTTGGGCCTATAACAGAAGCTGCGGTAAAAGAATTTCAACTAAAATATGCTGATGATGTTCTTGAACCGTGGGTAGAGGCAGGCTTGCATAATAGTAAGAATGTTGCCACTGGATATGTCTACAAAACAACACAAAGGAAAATTAATCTTCTTAAGTGTTTGAGTTTGATAATTCCTATGCCAGAGCTTAAATAGTGAGTAGAAAATACAAACACAAAACAACAAACCTCGCACTTCGTGCGAGGTTTGTTGTTTTTATTATTTTATGGCATAATTATGCATATGTTAAATTGGCTTAAAAAACATTTTATACCTCACGAAGGCAATGATCATCAGCCTCATTTTTTGCGTATCAAAAACATAAGAATAGTTATATTGATTATTTTTATGATGGAGCTTGGGGTTTTAGCTCTGCCTTTTGTCCCTACTTTTAATTTAGTTAGTAACAACTTTTTGGCCTCTGTACTTCCTGCTGTGTTAGATGATTTAACAAATCAAAACAGACAATCACAAAATCTTTCTGTACTTGCTGTAAATCCAGTTTTGAATAAAGTGGCAGAACTTAAAGCAAAAGATATGGCGGAAAAAAGTTATTTTGCACACGTAAGTCCCGAAGGAAAACAACCTTGGTATTGGTTTAATTTGGTTGGATATAAATATTCTTATGCCGGAGAAAATCTTGCTGTTGATTTTACAGATTCAAAAGATGTGACTTATGCTTGGATGAATTCTCCCACACACAAAGCAAACATTATGAAAAGTGCTTATACAGAAATGGGGACAGGTGTAGCAACAGGCACATTTAATGGCCGGCCAACTATTTTTGTGGCTCAAGTTTTTGGAAAGCCAGCCGGAGCAAATGTGGTGGTAGAACCCAAAATCACCCCTAAATTAGCTCTGGAAGAGCCCAAAGTCACCCCAACAAAGGTTATGGGAGCCTCTACAAAGGCCGTGGTGAATTTGGCTAGCACATCAGTATCAACACAAACACCTGCAGTTTCAGCCATTATTGTGGACACAAAACTAGATCAAGCTTCTGGGAAAGTATCTCTTTTTGAAAAGTATTTAACTTCTCCAAGACACATTGCAAATATTGTTTTTGTGATTTTAGGAACACTTATCGCGCTTGCACTTTTGTTTAAATTATTTATACGAGCAGATAAAAAACATCCCGTTCTCATAACAAATGGCTTAGCTGTCATTGTTCTCATTTTAGGTTTTTATACTGTAAATAATTATATGGTAAATAGTAAAATGAAAGCCACTACTTCATTTACAAGTTTTCAAGGAGAGGAAATTATTGTGAAAGAGGAATGATTAAAATCCGAAATCCGAAGCACGAAATCCGAAACAAATCCAAATATTTAAATACAAAACTCTAAACAATTTTACGATTAAATTCTGGCAAGAAAAAGCACCGGACTTGTGAAGGTCTGGTGCTTAGAGTAAATCAAGCCTTGCTTGGATAATTATTTTTTTATTACGACCGGTAATGACTAAAAATTTCACCGGATTTCGTTTGGTTGTATCTTCAAGCGAAAAATGGCGTAACTGGATATCATTTTTGTCACTAAAATGATAACGAAAAGAATCCTGAGGAAGGCCAAGATCTTGTAATTGTTTACTAAACATTTCCTCAATAATCTTTTTTGCCCGTTTTTCACAATCAAGCTTATCCACCTCTTGAAGGGCTATTATGAACGCCTTTAGATGTGTAGTGTTAATTTGGGGTGTGCTCATTTTGGACTGTATCTATAACACATATTACAATAGATATTTAAAAAGACAAATTTCATTACATCAGACCACTAGTGTCCCATTAAAATATTCTAAAAATAGAAAAAACCCTTTGATTAAGCGATAATATATCTGTCGGACATATTATTAACTTAAATAATCAAAAGGGTTTTTCCTATGCAATACTCTAGCACAATTTTTGGGCAATTATTAGC
>JBAXIZ010000055.1:0-4398 GCA_037138095.1 bacterium | reverse complement strand
TTTGGGGATGTTGAAGCATGGGAATACTGAAAAGCTAAAAGAAGAAATATATCAAATAATAAATATTAGATTACAAAATGAAAACAAAACCAAAATATGATAATATATTCTAATGAAAGATTTTGATTCTTGGAATAAAGAAAAGAAGGGTTTGGAAAGTGTTGGCCACGACACTCTTGCTTTTCATGAGCGTGAGATTTGGTGGTGCTCAATTGGTATAAACCTTGGTGATGAACAAGATGGTAAAAATGAATTATTTGAAAGACCTGTTTTGGTTTTGAAGAAATTTAATAATAAAGTAGCTTGGGTTTTGCCAATGAGTACAAAGCCAAAAGACGGAATTTATTATCACAATTTAAAATATGAAGGGAAAATATTTACTGTCATCCTTTCTCAACTTAGGCTTACGAGTGTAAAAAGATTTAGGCGATTTGTAAGAAAAATTTCTCCTCATCAATTTGGGTTAATACAGAATAAATTGATAAATTTTATAAAGAAGTCATAGAACGAACGAAGCCCCCTTGCGGGGGGCTTCTCGGTTGGACTAATGTCCATTTGTAATATCATTATACCAATAGTCATCTATAAGTCAAGCAAAACGATTCCCATTTGCCTTTCTCCCTAAAACGTCTATAATAATCTCAATATATGCAACCAGAACTCCCATACACAAAGTCACCATATTTCCATATTGGCCGTGCCTCAGAATTAGAAAAGCGAAGCGACAGAATGCTTTATCGTTTTTTTGAAATGGTGCCGGGACTTCTTTCCTGGGGTACTATTTTGGGCGCTGTAATACTTTCGTATTTTGCTCCAGTCGCAGCGGCTATTTTTATTATAATTTTCGATCTATATTGGCTTTTAAAGACAGTATTTCTTTCCGTATATCTATATCACAACTGGAAGCGCACTCGCCACAATATGAATTTGGATTGGCATAAAATGCTTCTCAATTTAAAGCACGAAGAGATATATCATATGGTAATTTTGCCATTTTATAGTGAATCTTATGAAGTTGTTTCAAAAACAATAGATGCTATTTTAAATGCTGATTATGATTTGAAAAAAATGATTGTTGTTCTTGCAGGTGAAGGTAAAAATTTAGAGCATGCAAATGTGATTGCAGAACAAGCAAAAAAAGATTATGCAGATAAATTTGGATATTTCTTTTTCTCAATGCACCCAGCTAATCTTCCGGGTGAAATGCCTGGTAAAGGTTCAAATATTTCATATGCAGCCGAAAGAGCTCGTGTAGAAATTTTAGATCCAAATAATATTGATTATAAGAAAGTTTTAGTATCAGCTTTTGATATTGATACTGTTGCATATCCAAAATATTTTCTTTGTTTGACTTGGTATTTTTTAACAGCCGAAAAACCATATCAATCTTCATTCCAGCCTATTCCTCTTTATAATAATAATCTTTGGGATTCTCCAGCTCTTTCTCGTGTAGTGGCTGGCTCTGGTACTTTTTGGCAAATGGCTCAGCAGGAGCGTCCTGAAAAACTTGTAACATTTTCTTCTCATTCAATTAGTTTTTATACATTATATAAAGTTGGGTACTGGCAAAAAAATATGGTGTCAGAAGATTCAAGAATTTATTGGAATGCTTTTATGGCTCACAATGGTGGGTATTACGTAGTTCCTATTGCTTATCCCGTATCTATGGATGCAAACCTTGCTCCAACATTCTGGCAGACATTAAAAAATATTTACAAACAGCAAAGACGTTGGGCTTGGGGTTCTGAAAATGTTCCATACATACTTTTCAACTTTGTAAAAAATAAACAAATATCTCTAAACAAAAAAATTCGTATAACATTTATTCAGCTTGAAGGGTATTGGTCTTTAGCCACAAACCCAATTTTGATTTTGATGCTCGGCTGGCTTCCTTTAATGCTTGGGGGACGAAATTTTAATCAAACAATACTTTCATATAACCTGCCTTATATCACAAGAAATCTTATGATTTTGGCTATGGCAGGGCTTATGTTTTCTGCTTTGGTTTTTTGGACATTTTTGCCGGAAATGCCAAAAGGTTTCAAAAAGCGACATAAAGTATTTATGTTTTTGCAATGGCTTTTTGTTCCTGTTACTATTTTTGTTTTTGGAGCAATCCCAGGATTAGATGCACAAACAAGACTTATGTTTGGTAAATATATGGGTTTTTGGGTTACTCCAAAGCATCGGGGTGAGAAAGCGTGAGTACGCTTTCGCAAGGCCGGAAGCTGTCGAGCTGAGGCGGGGTCGCGTAAAAATTCAGCAGAATTTTATATGTGACAGTCTGTAAAATAAGATTATTTTACAGAAATCCGAAGTACGAAATTCGAAATCCGAAACAAATCCTAAATCAAAAATTCTAAATATTAAACAAATTCATTGAATTCTGTTTTGAATTTATTATTTTTGTCATTAGATATTGTTTCGGATTTCGTGCTTCGGATTTCGGATTTAAATACAAGACTTGGATCCCCGGGGATACCCGAGGATGACAGATTTGGGGTGTGCTAGATTAGAGCTTTATCCTATGCTAATATAGTAATATTATGACCCCAAAATCATCGAAAACTCGCTTCGTATATTTTATTATATTTTTCCTTGTTTTTCTTGCCGTGGCGCCCTTTATCTTGCTTTACTCTTTTGGATATAACTGGACTAAAAATTTTTCTCTTTTAAAAACAGGCGGTGTATATGTATATTCTTCTGAAACAGGAGCCCAACTTTATATAGATGATACGCTTGATAATTCTACAAGCGTTTTTCAACATGGTCTTTTGGTGAAGGATTTACGTCCAGATACTTATTCTGTAAAGTTAGCTAAAGATGGTTATATCGACTGGAAAAAAAATATAGAAGTAATGGCAGAAAGAGTTTCTGAAGCCTATCCATTTTTGATTCCAAAACAAATTGTAACTACAGTAGTTCCTCAGCAGATACCAAAATCTGCAATAGCTTCAAGCAGTCTAATTGCAAATCCAGAATATAAAGATTTACTTTCACTTTTTGCAACAACAACAAAAGTTTCTGTGCCAATCAAAAAGGTAATTGTGGCCACATCCACAAAAACCACAACTACATATCCTAGTATTGAAAGCAAAAAATTGGTGATTGAAAAAATTGGAGCAGATTTGAGAGCGACATGGAATGGGTCATCACAAGACACTCCCTTTTATTTTTGTATTCAAAATAAAGACGGATGTGTCAGTAATTTTATAGTTTACAGCACACAAAATATTGGCACCTTTAATTTTTATCCAAGTAGAAACGATGTAGTTCTTGTGGTTGTAAATTCAAAAATAATGGTTGTTGAGCTTGATAAGAGAACTCCACAAAATATTGTAGAGTTATATTCATCACCAACGCAAGATGTCTTAGATTTCAGAGTGTTAGATAATGAAACAATTGTAATAAAGGAAGGTAAGAAACTTATTAAATTAAGCTTGGTATATGCAAAACAATAATTTAGAACAGGGCCATATTCATCCGATGTCTCAAATGATTCGCGAAATCTATGAGATTTTTAAATCTATTGGATATGATATTGCTTTTGGCCCCGAACTTGAAACAGAGTATTACAATTTTGATGCTTTGAATGTGCCTGCCGATCATTCATCACGAGATATGCAAGACACTTTTTGGCTAAAACAAAATTCTTCTGAATTTTGTTCGCCCGAACATCCTGCGGAGCGGGATGTTTTAGGGCTAAAGCAATCCGTCAATTTATCTAAAGATAAGTTACTTATGCGTACTCACACAAGTCCTGTACAAATTCGTTACATGGAAAATCATAAACCGCCACTTAAGGTTATAATGCCGGGGCGGGTTTTTAGGAATGAAGCTACAGATGCAACACATGAAGCAAACTTTTTTCAGCTTGAGGGACTTTGTGTTGGCACTGATATTACGATGAAAGATTTGAAAGGTTTACTCGAATATTTTTTTGAGAAGTTTTTTGGAGAAGAAATTCAGGTACGTTTCAGGCCTAGTTTTTTTCCTTTCGTGGAGCCGGGAGTAGAGGTTGATGTTTTTACAAAAGGGAAATGGATGGAAGTAATGGGGGCGGGGATGGTGCATCCAAAAGTACTTGCCGGTGTGAATGTTGACCCTGAAGAATATCGCGGTTTTGCTTTTGGCCTTGGGCTCGACAGATTTGCGATGATTAAATATGGAATTCCAGATGTTCGAATGATTTATCAGCCAGATCTTAGAATCTTTAACCAGTTCTAGTACACGACACCAATACACGAATAAATACGACGAATGACACGAATGAAATACAATACACAGCTTCTGTCATTCCCGCGAAGGCGGGAATCCATGGATCACACATAATTTCTTACTAAAAATTTGTTCGATCCCGACTCACGCCGTCGCGTTCCGTCTTTGAATCGTATCCCA
>JBAXIZ010000054.1:0-4551 GCA_037138095.1 bacterium | reverse complement strand
GAATTAGGAATTAAGAAGAAAATACAAATACAATCAAGCAAGAAAATGCCCCAGAAAGTCTGCTGACTTTCCGGGGTGGAGATTTATATACAAAACCTCCACCAAAATATTTTTGGTGGAGGAAATGAAATATTTGCGAGCGACAAAGCAGGGTTGTTGCCATTCCAGTCATTGCTGAGCCAGTTGTAGTTAGAGACCCACCTACCACCGTTCCAATACAGGTAACGGACATAGAGGTTGCCATTGCTGTCGCGGTATTTATAAAAAATGCCGTCCGTGCCACCACCCCTAGAAAATTCCATAATAATTTCGAGGTTGAATATTATTCGGTATCGAAATACCATAACATTTTTTACCAAGTATTTTCATTTTTTAATCAACAAGCAAATTTTTGAAAATTTACTTGAAAATGAAGTTTCTACATAAGTCCCCCATCTGAAACCGTAGTCGAAGACGCTCTCAACTTATGGATACTGGATTCGGTAGCGGGAAACCTTGATCGCCCGCATATTCACCTACTACCTTTTTTATTTTATCATAAAAAATATAAAAGCCCCATCCACAGTTTCTGCGGATGGGGCCAAAGGACAAAGTTCTAAGGATCTAAGGGCTAGAACTAAGTAGCTAAAACCTAAGCACTAACTTGCGAGCGACAAAGCAGGGTCGTCGCCATCCCAGTCATCGCCGAGCCAGCGGTAGCTAGAGACCCACCCACCACCGTACCAAAACAGGTCACGGACATAGAGGCTGCCACTGCTGCCGCGGTAAATCGTACCCCAGAAAAAGATGTAGCGAGTATTTTCGTTTTCATCTTTTTTCCAAGACTCTGGAATGAGGTATTGATTCTCGGACTTGATAAGATAGTCGAGCAGATTGGCATTGAGCACTCGCTTTTTTGCCAACTCTTTTCGGAGGTTTGTACCGCAGATAACTTTCCCACCCTGCTGTTTTTTTGACAGATAAAGGACGAGCGAAGTTGGGTTCCATTTCCACTGACCCCCCTTACGATGTTCTTCAACTGCCCAGCCATTCGGAACGAATGGATCAGCATCGAGATCAACGATGTGTTCAATCCGTTTAAACTCGGCACGGCCGAGAAGAAATTCTCTAACCATTCCAAGATTCTCACCCTCACTCAACTGTTTGATCAGGGTATTGGTCCAATCGTGGCGTCGAAACCCCATTTTCAATTCGTGAGCTTGGCTCACGTCCAGCATTAACGTGTCATTCATTGACGTGTTCTTTCTGTATTTGTGGACGTGTTCATTTCTAAACGTGTCCGATTTTTTCAACGCTGTATAATTAGCTTAGTCACCTGACTTCGCCACAGCATTTTATTTCCCATTCGAAATGAGCTGTAAAATGCCGAGGCGAATTCGCAAGTTTTTAAGGAACTTTATTACTGTATATTATATCACAACTTCCTTATATTTGCAAGTTCGTGAATTCCCGTGCCGAAAAAGACCTCAGCAGAGGCTTTTTCGGCACAAATCCAACTGCCTGTTTTCCATGTGGTCATGGAAAACAGCCCGCTGTCTTTTACTCTTATATGATGTTTAATCCCTTTACAAAATTGTCGAAGGTGTAAGTTTTTTGGAAACTTGGGAGGAGTGGCGACGACGGACAGAGAAAATTTTTAGCAAAAAATTTTCGTGTTCCAAAAAACTTATACCGAGAAAGATTTTGTAAATTTCAAATACAGACCTGGATTGCCGATCAGGTCGGCAATGACAATGCACGGGGAGGAAAAACAATATACTCATAATATGACTAAAAAGCCCCAAATTCGACAGAAAATAAAATTTATGTTAAAATAGCTCCTCATTATGCAAATCAGAAACATCGCAATTATTGCCCACGTGGACCATGGGAAAACTACTATCACAGACGCCCTCCTTAGACAAACAGGAATGGTGGAAGCTGGAGTATCTATGGACTCAAACGCGCTCGAACTAGAGCGTGGTATTACTATTTATGCCAAGAACACTTCCCTATTTTGGAAAGACACAAAAATAAACATTGTGGACACACCAGGCCATGCCGACTTCGGATCTGAAGTAGAGCGCGTACTTCGTTCAATCGACGATGTGCTTCTTATTGTTGATGCTCAAGAAGGCCCAATGCCCCAAACTCGTTTCGTGCTTAAAAAGTCTTTAGAGCTCGGACTAAAGCCAATCGTTGTTATCAACAAAATCGACAAGCCAGCTGCCGACCCAGCACGTGTTCACGATGAAGTACTAGAACTTTTCATGGACCTTGGTGCTCACGATGAACAACTCGACTTCACAACTATTTATGCTATCGGACGAGAAGGTGTTGCAAAGAAAAATCTAAGAGATGAATTTGTAAACCTCGATCCTCTGCTCGATTTAATTATTGAAAAAGTTCCACCCGCAAATAAAGACAATACGGCTCCCCTAAAAGCACAAGTATTTAATCTTGCGTACGATAACTTTTTAGGACGTATGGCTGTTTGCCGTATTTATGATGGCTCAATAAAAGACGGCCAAGAAATTATTGCAAAAGGTGAAGACGGTGCAATGCATAAAGGAAGGATCACAAAACTTTACACTTTTGAAGGAATGAAAAAGAAAGAAGTGAAGCAGGCCGAATCAGGCGACATCATTATGCTTTCTGGTCTTCCAAATATTTATATTGGAGAAACAATTTGTGATTCTGAAGAAACACTCCCTCTTCCATCAATCCATATCGATGAACCAACAATTAGTTTGAACTTTTTGGTGAACGATTCACCTTTTGCCGGCAAGGAAGGAAAGTTTGTGACAACAAGACAAATTAAAGACCGCCTCGATAAAGAACTTGAAATTAATGTTGGATTAAAAGTTGATTCTACATCTTTTGATTCTTATAAAGTATATGGACGTGGAGAACTTCATATTTCTATTCTTTTAGAAAATATGCGACGTGAAGGATATGAACTTCAAGTTTCTCAGCCACAAGTTATCACAAAAGAAGTAAATGGTGAAAAAATGGAGCCTTTTGAGGAGGTTACAATTGATGTACCAAATGAAGTTGCAGGTGTTGTTATCGAAAAACTTGGAAAGAGAAAAGGGCTTATGATGAATATGAAACAAGAAGGTTCTACAACAAGAATGATTTTTGAAATCCCTACTCGCGGACTTTTGGGATATAGAAATCAATTTACAGTTGATACACGTGGTGAAGGGATCCTCTGTTCACGATTTTCAGATTTCAAACCATATGCAGGAGAGATTGAAAAACGAGCAACAGGCTCAATGATCTCAATGGAATCCGGAAAAACTCTCGCCTTCTCACTTTGGAATTTGCAAGACCGAGGCACACTATATATAGGAGCAGCAACAGATGTATATGCAGGTATGGTCATTGGTAACACTTCAAAAGGTGATGAGATGACAGTAAACCCAACAAAAAATAAACAGCTTTCAAACGTGCGAGCATCTGGTTCTGATGAAGCGCTTTATCTTGTGCCACATCACGAACTTTCAATCGAGAGAGGTCTTGAAATTATTTCTGATGATGAATATTTAGAAATCACACCAAAATCAGTACGCCTACGAAAAAGATACTTAACAGAGGCAGACAGAACAAAAGCAATGAGAGCGGAGAAGGGACTGAGTTTTTAGGGGAAAGATTTATGATTCATGATTTATGATTCAAGAATAATTCAAAAGACCGCGACGTAGTCGTGGTCTTTTGTTATGTATTACTTATTCCTCTACTCCCGAATCATAAGCAATTTTAATTTCAGATTGAATAATCGCCCCCTCGAGCAATTTTACCGAATCAATTAAATCTAACTTTTTTAATCTAGGGATAATAATATTTTTTGCTCTGTCTATATATTTCTTCCATTCTTTAATCTGTTCGGATGTAAGTATATATCTTCTCGTAACACCCTCCTTCATTAATTCCGAAATTGAGATAGCTAATTTCTGGTTTGCAAATTTAACTAAATGAAAAAAATTTTTACAATGCATTCTTAAAATACCTGGGTTATTTTCTGACAAAAAATTATCAAAAGATTCATTTAAAATGTCATCCAACTCAATTACCCATTCTTTATTAATTTCTTTATTCAATACGTAATCTTCAATTTCGCTTTCTTTCATATTAATCTCAACTAATTTCACTCTTTCTTCAGGTGAAAAATCTTCTAAATCATTTATTGGTCCTTCCATAATATATTTATTTTATCATAAATGTCAAAAACCTTATAAGTGTCATTCCCGCGAAGGCGGGAATCCATGATTTCTTACAGACTGGATTCCTGCCTCCGCAGGAATGACAGAAGACTTTAATTCGTAAGAACCCACCCCTGTCCTAACAATATGATATGCAAGAGCAGGCACTCCTAAAGCTTTTCCCCATTCGTGAGCCAATGTTCTCATATATGTACCCGAAGAAACTTCAGCTTTAATTTTAACAATTTGAAAATTCATATCCACATCACCTAAAACTTCTTTCCATTTTGAAAGAATAATCTCTTGGCGAAAATCCCCTTTTACACTTCTAATTTTTTCTTCAATATCTTTCAACAAATCTTTAGAA
>JBAXIZ010000053.1:0-4763 GCA_037138095.1 bacterium | reverse complement strand
ATGTAAATCTACTCCGCCAAACTCATCATACGTATGCTTATTGATCTTCAAATAGTAGATTTGGAAAACATTTAAAATTGGGAGGAAGTCGGTAATGAAATTAAATAGTGAAGCTCCCATTGGGCCAATGCGTCCACTGAAAACAAGAAATAAGCCAATTATATTGGAGGCCATCCAAATACCAAAGTTTTGTTTAACAATTCTGATTGATTCTTTACTCAAAAGCATTGCCTCTGGCACACGGCGAACATCATCGTGCATAAGTGTTATATCAGCTGCCTCAATCGACGCATCAGAGCCAATAGCCCCCATGGCGAAGCTCACATCTGCCAAAGCAAGAGAGGCTGCATCGTTTACCCCATCCCCCATCATCGCAATTTTGTAGCCTTCTGCTTTGAGTTTTTTTAATTCTTCTAATTTCCCCGCTGGTGTTAAGTTTGCTTTAAATTCATCAATACCAACTTTTTCAGCAACTCTATGTGCCACATATTCATTATCTCCCGTGAGCATTAGCCAAGATTTTACACCCATTTCTTTTGTTTCAAGAATGCTTTCCTTAACATATTTTTTAATATCATCTTCGTAGGAAAGATAACCAATTATTTTATTTTCTTTAGATACCACCGACACACTTAACCCTGCTTTTTCTGCATTGCGAATATCAAGCTCCGTCTCGGCAGAAATATCTGCTCCTAATCTTTTTATAAATTCTAGTTTTCCTTCCGCATAAGTCACCCCATTTTCTTTTACAAGAATTCCATCGCCAGGATGTTCTTCTACTTCATCAGGAGCTGTGAGTTCAACTCCTTTTTCTTCTAAATATTTTGCAATAGCAAGACTTGTGGGATGTTTTGAATCAGCAACGCAAATTGAAAGTATTTTATTGAATTCTTCATTTGTGATTTCGTCATATGTTTTTAATTCGACTATTTTTGAAGCGCCTTTTGTAAGTGTTCCCGTTTTATCTGTCACAAAGATATCAATATTTCGCACCTTTTCCATCACCGCAGAACCTTTTACAATGATCCCATGCTTTGCTGCTTTTGCGATAGCCACGGTGAAGCCTAAAGGTACAGCCACAGCAATATCATCCGCGCAGGTCACAAGTAAAACACCGAGCACCATATTTAAATTTTTAGTAAAAAGATAAATCACAACTGCACTCACAAGCATTATTATAATGTAGTAAGCGCTAAACTTATCTGCGATTGTTTCTGTTTTTGTTTTCGCTCGGCTCGCTTCATCCACAAGAGCAATCATTTTTTCAAGAGTTGTGTCTGGACCAACTTTCTCAACTTTCACAATTATTGAACCGTATGTATTTAAGGTTGAAGAAAAAACTTTATCTCCAACTTTTTTTGGCACGGGCTGGCTTTCTCCTGTGAGTGTGGATTGGTCGATGCTTGCTTCGCCTCTAAAAACAACTCCATCGATAGGAATTCGATTTCCAGATTCTACAATAATTAAGTCACCAACCTTAACTTCCTCAAGTGGAATATCTTTTACTGTTTCTCCC
Source organism: bacterium (assembly GCA_037138095.1). Lineage (GTDB taxonomy): Bacteria > Patescibacteriota > Minisyncoccia > Phycocordibacterales > CAIZIN01 > CAIZIN01. The sequence continues at coordinate 3,247 of JBAXIZ010000053.1, read as the reverse complement.
ACCTGCATAGTTACAGTGCTTGGGCGGAGTTTCAAAAGACTTGAAATTATATTTTCTGTACGTCTTTCGGTATATGCAGAAAAAAGTCTTGCAGATGCAAGCATGAGGTTAATAAACACAGCTGAAACCCATTCACCTTGAATAAAAGTAAAGATCAAAGCAATACTTGCGAGAAGGTCGATTGTTACTCGTTTTTTTATTAATGCTCTAAAAGCACTATATATAACAGGTGCTACGGCTATGTATGATAAGACAATCAAAAAGCTTTGCTCAAGAAAACTTTTGTATGCAAAATTTAAAACAAGAGCCAAGGCCAAAACACCAATAAGGATTTGGTTGAGTAATATTTTTGTGTTTATGGAATTAAGAATTTTTTTCATTTGTAGTAACAAATTAACTCGACACGAATTACGAATGGGGTCACAAGTATTTTTCTGGTGAAAAATCTTCTGACCACACCTCGGCTCAAAAGTATTTTTTTGCTAAAAACTCTTTTCACCATGTCTCGCGCCGTCGCGCTCCGACCTTGCGTTCGGGTCCCACCCCGACTTCACCAATGACACGAATAGAATACAAAACATTCCTTCTGTCATTCCCGTGAAGACGGGAATCCATGGATCACACATAATTTCTTGGTAGAAATTTGTTCGATCCCGACTCACGCCGTCGCGTTCCGTCTTTGAATCATGTCCCACATGATTCAACCTCGCATTCGCAAGGATGACAATGCGGGATTCAGAATTTTATTCGTGTCATTCGCTGTATTTATTCGTGTATTGGTGTCGTGTTATCTTAGGTATTTATTAATATTCCTCTTATGCTCTGCATAATCTTTTGAACAGTGTATTCGTCCGTATTTGTCGTGAAGATAAAAAACGCAATCTGTTTTCTCTGGATTAAGTGCTGCCTCAATAGCTCCTTCTCCGGGATTTGATATTGGTGTTGGTGGAAGACCCACATTTTGATATGTATTGTATGCTGAATTTAAATATTTATCTTTTGAAAGCACATAAGGCCACCACCTTCCATCTTTTCCTTTGATATATTGAAGTGTTGCGTCAACTTGCAGTGGCATACCGAGAGCTAAGCGGTTCCATATTATTCCAGAAATAAGGTTCATATCGCGGAGCCCACCAGCTTCTCTTTGAATAATTGAGGCTATTGTAATTACTGTGTCTGTATCAAAACGTGTTGGGTCTGCACCAAACTTTTCTACTTTTTGCCTTAAAACATCATCAAATCTTTGTTTCATTTCAAGCTTAATTTCTTTTGGACTGGAATTTTTATCTACAATATATGTCCCCGGCAAAAGATATCCCTCGTCATTGTTTTTTACTGAACATGAAAGAGTGCCGGCAAAAGCTTGTTCTTCTAGATTATCCCAGCCTAACTTTTCTTGGCAGAGATTTGCAACTTCTTCTTTGCGCATACCTTCAGCAACAGCGAGATATCTTTTATCTGGATTGAAAGCAGTATAGACAGACGCAAGAGAGATTTGTTTATTAACTTTTTCTATAATATTTGAAAGTTGATACATTCTTCCGGAGATAGCATCTACAATATCGGGGAAAGTAAAAACTCCCACGAGTGAAATGGTGAAAACAAAAGAAGAGACTATTGCTACTCGTCGCATTATGCTTAATATTATAGCACGGGATAGTTATTAGTTACTAGTACTTAGTCCGTAGAAAATAAGTTTGATGTCATTCCTGCGAAGACAGGAATCCAATCCGAAAAAGTATTTGTATTTAATTAAGAAATTTGAATTCCTACCAACTGGATTCCTGCCTTCGCAGGAATGACAATGCAAGGAATTCAGAATTCTATTCGTGTTATTCGCATTCATTCGTGGATTAGTGTCGGGATGATATGCTATAATTACTAAATGCAAAAGTATCGAATAGCAATTCTTCGCGGTGGCCCGAGCGACGAGCATGAAGTCTCGCTCCAAAGTGGTGCCTCTGTTATAAAAACTTTTTCAGGGAATCATTCAATCATTGATATTGTTATTGATAAAGATGCGAACTGGCACATACAAGGTGTCCCTGTAGAGCCAGCACACGCTCTAAAAAGTGTTGATGTTGTTTTTAATGCTCTTCATGGAGAATATGGAGAAGATGGGAAAATACAACAAATTTTAGATCATATAGGAGTGCCATACACAGGATCAAATACTTTGGCTTCTGCTTTAGGTATGCATAAATGGCATGCAAAAGAAGTGTTTAAGCTAGCTGGAATAAAAACACCTCATGCGAGAAGGGTTTCAAATGATATGGATATAAGTGAACAAGCTCTTCAAATTTTTAAAACTTTTAGTTTGCCTGTGATAATTAAACCAATTTCTTCGGGTTCTTCTATTGGTGTGTCTGTGGCGAGAGATTTACAAAGTCTTGAGCAAGCTCTGATTTCTGTTTTTTCATATTCCCCCACCGCTCTTGTGGAAGAATATATAAAAGGTAAAGAAGCGACTTGCGTGGTAGCTGAAAATTTTCGAGGCGAGAAATATTATGCCTTTCCACCCATAGAAATTATGAAACATACAGATGTTGCTTTTGATAATAAAATGAAATACGAAGGTGTGATTGAAGAGCGATGTCCCGGAAATTTTTCTCAAAATGAAAAGAATGCGATTATGCAGTCGGCAATAATTGCTCACAGCGCTATTGGTGCAAGACATTATTCTCGCTCTGATTTTATTGTTCACCCTACTCGAGGAATTTATATTTTAGAAATCAACACACTCCCCGGGCTTACAGAAGCTTCTCTACTTCCAAAAGCATTGACTGCTGTGGGCTCAAATATGGAGGAGTTTCTTAATTTTTTGATTGGGGAAGCAATCAAAAAATAGAATTATGAATTATGAATTAGGAATTAAGATAATTAATTCGAATTCTGCATTTATTCGTAATTCTTAATTCATGATTTTTAATTCAGCAAAATAGCTCACAAAAAAACTTCACAATCTGTGAAGTTTTTTTGTGAGCTATTTTGCTTTCGCCTTCTTCTTCTTTTTAGCTTCTTTCTTTGGGTGTGTACTTCCTTTTGCCATAGTTTTGTTTACCCTACTAAGTTTTTGGCATTTTGTATTTTTTGCAATTTTTTAAAAATTGCAATGTCAAAAAGTTTGGAGGGTTGGTTAGCTTGTAACACCTTTATTATATAACATAAATATTTTAAAATGAAATGCCTAATAAAAAACTAAGTATATTAAAGTCAAATCCACGTATGTGGAAAACTCCAAGCTCTT
>JBAXIZ010000052.1:0-4795 GCA_037138095.1 bacterium | reverse complement strand
CTTTTGCGTTGGAATCGTGGTTCATTTGGGTGTAATTGTGCGTTGGACAAGACTTAGAGTTGACATTATCCCATTTTTTGATAATATACTCGGCACTGCTCTTAAAGAGCTTTTTTCACACAAAATGACACGATCACTCAAAAAAGGACCATACGTTGACGAACGATTATTAAAGAAAATCGCCGGCAAAAAGCCACTGGAAACAGGGGTTATTAAAACATGGTCAAGAGCATGCCAAATATCTCCAGAAATGATAGGTTTTATTTTTGGTGTTCACAATGGAAAGAATCATATTGAGGTTTTGGTCACAGAAGATATGGTAGGTCACAGACTTGGTGAATTTTCTCCAACTCGTAAATTCGTTAAACACGGAGGTAAAATGCAAAAAGAGCTTGAAGCTTCTAAAAAGGCTTCTGAGATCTCAGCTGCTAAATCAGCAAAAGCATCTACTGACACTAAGAAGAAATAATTATGAATGGGGTAGTGAAAAATGACATCGATAAAATCATGAAATCAATTAAACAAAACAATTTAGCAATTAATGACAATCGTCACCTTGACAGATGCTCTTTGCAAGCATAATGTCATTTTCTACTACCCCATGAAAGCATCACTCTCACAATACAGACAATCACCTCGAAAAGTTCGCCTAGTTGCGGATATGATTCGTGGTAAAGATGTTAATACAGCCCTTACAATCCTTACGCTTGTTCCTAAAAAGGCAGGTCTTCCAATAAAAAAACTTCTTCAATCAGCAATTTCAAATGCTAAAAATGGAGGTGCCGACACAGATACTCTTATTGTAAAAGAAATGCGTGTTGATGGTGGTGTGGTAATGCGACGACAAATGCCGAGAGCTTTTGGTCGTGCTTATGTAATAAACAAGCGAACAAGCCACATCAATCTTGTTTTGGATACAAAACAAGATAAGCACGAAGCACGAAATTCGAAATCCGAAACAAAGACGAAAATGAAAACAGAAAAAACAGAAAAGAAGCCTGCAAAGAAAACACCAGCAAAGAAAATTACCAGCAAGAAACCTGTAAAATAATATTTATTTTTCAATTTTTATTTTTTATTTTTTAATTTAAAACATGTCACACACAGTCCACCCATATTCACATAGACTAGGAATTATTCGAGATTGGAAATCTCGCTGGTTTGGTATAAACAAAACTTACCGTGATTTCTTGAAAGGTGATATGGTTATCCGTAATTATATTGAAAAGAAACTTAGAGGATATTATATTGATGGAGTAGAAATCGAAAGAAGCGCAAAAACTCTTCGTGTAATAGTGAAAACTTCACGCCCAGGAATGGTTATTGGCCGAAGTGGTGAAGGTGTAACAAAACTTAAAACAAATCTATTGGCAATTCTTAAAAAGGAAGGACTTATTTCCAAGGAAGAATTTCGAGTAGATATTGAAGAAATTCGATCTCCAGAATCAAGTGCTCACATTGTGAGTCAAATGGTTGCGGAGTCGCTTGAAAAGCGTATGCCATTTAGACGCGTGCTCAAGCAGACAGTGGAAAAGGTAATGGCAAACCGAGATGTGCTGGGTGTGCGTATCGCACTTGCAGGCCGACTTGGAGGAGCTGAAATGGCTCGCCGAGAAGAGCTTAAGAAAGGGCGTATTCCACTTCAGACTTTCCGTGCAGACATTGATTTCTCCCGTTACGAGGCTCATATGACTTACGGACAGATTGGTATTAAGACTTGGATTTATAAGGGTGAAGTCTTCAAGTAGGACTGAGTACAGTCCTCGCGGACTAACGCAGACTAGACGCAGACTTACGCAGACTAGAATTCAGAATTTCATTCGCGTCATTCGTGAAGTCGGGAAGGGACCCGACTGCAAGGACGGAGGCTGTCGAGCCGAGTCGTGGTCAGGAGATTTTTCACCAGAAAAATACTCGTGACATCATTCGTGGATTGGTGTCGAGATACAAATTTTAAACTTAAATTAAACATCATGTTACTCCCAAAGAAAGTAAAACATCGAAAATGGCATACAGCAAGACGAAATACTGCTCGCGCTCGCGTTGAAAACCGTGGGGTGAATATTGATTTCGGTAGTTTTGGCCTTAAGGCGACTACTCAAGGTCGTGTTGAGTCAAAGCAAATCGAATCAGCTCGAAAGGTAATTTCTCGAACTCTTGGTAAAACAGGACGTATGTGGATTCGAATATTTCCAGACAGACCATTTACAAAGAAGCCGGCTGAAGTAAAGCTTGGTAAAGGTAAAGGAGACGTGCAGGGTTATTGTTTTGAAGTTTGGCCAGGAAGAATTCTTTTTGAAGTTGACGGCGTTACAGCAGAAATTGCAAGAGAGGCTCTACGAAAAGCTGCCACAAAACTTCCTGTTAAATGTAAAATAATCGCCAGAGAGGAATAGTTAACACGACACGAATGACGAACACGACACCAATACACGAATAAATACAACGAATGACACGAATGGAATACAAGCACCCCTTTCTGTCATCCTCGGGTAATCCCGGGGATCCAAGTCCTGAATTTAAGTATTAAATAATATTTTGAATGCAGAACTTGGATCCCCGTTGCTACGAGGATGACAATACGGGACGGAGACTAAGAATTCCATTCGCGTCATTCGCTCCCCATTCGTAAATTAGTGTCGAGTTAATGAATTCGAGATAAAAATATGAAAGATATAAAAACAAAAAATGAAAATGATTTAATAAAAGAGCTTGGAGATAAGCGAGAGGCTCTTCGTGTAATTCGATTTGGTATTGCACACAGTAAATCAAGAAATGTAAAAGAAACTAAAGGTCTCAAAAAAGAAACAGCTCGAATTTTAACTGAGCTTAATTCTAGAGTAAGGTAACACGACACGAATGACACGAATGGACTACGACGAATGACACGAATAGAATACAAGATTGCATTGCATTCTATTCGTGTCATTCACACTCATTCGTAAATTTGTGTCGAGATAAATCATAAAATTATGACAACAATTAATAAAGAACAAAAAGGAGGAAGAGTGTTTAAAGGCACTGTTGTATCTGACAAAATGAAAGATACTGCTGTTGTAAAAATTGAACGCTACGAAAAACATCCTAAATACGGAAAGTTTATTCGTTCTCAGAAAAAGTTTAAGGCTCACAATCCTGGAAATACTTGTAAAGTTGGTGATATTGTTGAAATTCAAGAATGTCGACCGATTTCTAAGGATAAGAGTTTCATAGTAATTAAATAAACTACCATGATACAACCACAAACAATAGTAATGATTGCAGACAACTCCGGAGCAAAGATCGGAAAGGTTTTCAAGGTGCTTGGTTCATCAAAAAAGAAATACGCTCGTCTTGGAGAGTTGGTAGTGCTTTCAGTACAAAAAGCTGAACCACGAAAGCAGGTGAAGAAAAAAGATGTAGTGCACGCTGTTATTGTTCGACAAAAATCAGCTTTTCGAAGAAAAGACGGATCATACATTCGTTTTGATGAAAACGCAGTAGTTATTGTTGATAAAGTAAAGCATGAGCCAATTGCAGGACGTGTATTCGGTCCTATTCCTCGAGAAATTGTTGAAAAGGGCTTCCAAACAATTGCTTCAAAGGCACCGGAGATCGTGTAGACAGGGTGGAGTACCACCCTCGCGGACAGTCGCGGACATCACGCGGACAGACGCGGACTTGAATTCAGAATTCAAAGAATTGTCATCCTTGCGAATGCGAGGATCCACGAAACAAATTCAAGAATTCGCATGGATTCCCGATCAGGTCGGGAATGACAAAACAAAAAAACTTACAAAAATAAAAAATATCATGAAAATTAAAAAAGGCGACAATGTAATGGTTATGACAGGCAAAGACAAAGGCAAAAAAGGTGCCGTTGTTCGAGCTTTCCCAAAGGAGAATAAAGTTCTTCTTGATGGTGTAAATGTTGCAAAAAAGCATATGAAGAAAGGCAAGAAAGGAAGTTCAAAGGGACAAATCGTTGAGCGCCCAATGCCTATCAATGTTTCAAATGTGATGATTGTTGAAGGTGGTAAACCAACAAGAATTGGTTACAAAATGGAAGCTGGCAAAAAGGTACGAATTGCCAAGAAAAGCAATAAAGAGCTTAAATAACACGACACCAATACACGAATAAACACAACGAATAACACGAATAAAATACAGAATTGCATTCCATTCGCGTTATTCGCATTCATTCGTAAATTTGTGTCGAGATAAAAAACAAAATGAAAACAAATTTCACATCAGTAAAAGAAAAGATTGCAAAGGCCTATGATTTGATGAAGGCAGATTTTGGTTATAAAAACAAAATGCAGGCCCCAAAGATTGAGAAGGTTATTGTATCTGTTGGTGTTGGATCACAAAAAGATAAAAAGAAGGTAGAGCTTATTGGAAACCGACTTGAAAAAATAACTGGTCAGAAAGTTGCTCCACGTGTTGCAAAGAAATCAATCGCTACATTCAAGGTGCGAGAAGGGGATTTAAGTGGATATCAAGTTACTCTTCGAGGTCCACGTATGGTTGATTTTCTTGACAGACTTTTAAATATTTCACTTCCTCGAACAAAGGACTTTCGTGGTATTTCAAGAAAAGCTGTGGATGAAATGGGTAATTATACTCTTGGTATTAAAGAACATACAATTTTTCCAGAAACAGCAGATGAAGACATCAAGGATGTTTTCGGTATGTCAGTGATTATTGTTACAAACAAAAAAGATACAAAAGAAACTTTGACTTTCTTGGAGACTATTGGGTTTCCGTTTAAGAAAGCGTAATTAGTTTGTAGTGAGTAGGTTGTAGTTTGTAGTAG
>JBAXIZ010000051.1:0-4831 GCA_037138095.1 bacterium | reverse complement strand
TTAACAAGAAAGCATGATATGATTTGGGTGTAATTTAGGGATTGGAAAATACTGTGAGAGTAGGTAGAAAATGGCTGGATCCCCATGTATTATTCTGGTGAATAATCATGTAGGCCTCGCCTCGTGCCGTCGCACTCCGGCCTTGCGCTCGGAAACTCTCCCGAGCTCACCCGCATTCGCGAGGATGACACAAAATATAGTTGTGAATACACTTCTTATTTTGGGTCAGTTTGTAGTGAGTAGTGGGTAGTAAAAAAAATGAAACCGCTTTTAGGGCGGTTTAGGTAAGGTCATATTTTTAAAAAAATTCGAGCGCGCTCAGGGATAGACCTAAGCGCGCTCTTTCAATAAAATTTTTTTGTAACCCTCACTTGGTGGAGCTTCTACAAAATGTTCAAATATGACATTCTGCAATTCTCTCCATAGGAGGTGGTATATTTGTGCTGTTTGACTAGCCCCGGTTATCTTTTGGAAATCAATCCTGAGACCACCAATTGTAAGTTGGTTAAAGCGGGGTACCGAGTAGGTAGGTGCTCCCTTTCTAAGAGCGGTGTTAATGGATTGTTTTTCGGGGCGGTGGCCACGGCGGGTTATCTCTTGCCGAGGCCGGGGGCGCCGAAAGAAAATTAGGTGACGTTTTGATTTGCCGGAAGGTGCGATTTAAGTTGCACCATCTAGCCGTAGGTCGATGCGGGCCGAGGAAGGCTTTTCATACGTTACCTTTCTACTTTTTTGGTTTTTATCTATGCTCGTGAGTGTTGGGGTTTGGGTTTTACATTCCTCAACGCGTACACACGATCTACCATATATTATAGCATACCCTATATTTTTGTCAACTAGTTTTATATTTTCTTTTTTGAGGCATAAAAATATAGCTTAAAATAAGGGGTTTTAACTTTTAACAAATAACTTATAACAGATAACTATTCAAAACTACAAATCAAAATGCTCGGGTTTTGCCTTCGGCAAAACCCGAGCTCTATGTATTGTATCTACTACCAACTACTCACTACGCACTATAAACTCTCTCACCAATTCCTCTACTTCTCCCCCGCTCTCTGCCTCCATAAGTTTTATTCGTAATTCTTTTGCTCCTAAAAATCCATGACAATATGCTTTGTAATGTTTTTTCATAACAGAAAAGTTTTTATACTCGCATAATTTTTCAAAAAGTTTTGTGTGCTCTACTAATGCATTTAACTTTTCTTTTACAGAAACATAACTTGCCACCTCCTCAAGGTCCGACCTTTTTGAATTCTTAAGGTCGCACCTTTTCCCGGTGGAAAAAAACCAAGGATTACCAAAAAGTGCTCGCCCCACCATCGCCCCGTCTGCGCCACTTTCTTTTATTTTTTGTAAAGCATCTTCGCGTGATGCAACATCTCCATTCCCTGCTATCAAAGTTTTTTCTTTTAGGCCCGCTTGAACCTCATCACGAATTTCAACAGCTCTTTTTACTCTCTCCCACTTTGCCTTCACCAAAGACAATTCTTTTCTTGTACGCGCATGAATTGTAACAAGTGCTGGCTCAGCTTCTAAAATTTTTGGAAGCCATTTCTCAAGTTCATCTTTATTGTAACCAAGGCGAGTTTTCACCGAAACAGGAATTTCTCTATCTTTACCTTTTGCACCACGTTTTGCAGATAAAATAATTTCCTTAGCAAGTTCTGGATTTTTCATAAGTGCTGCACCGGCTTTTTGTTTTTCTACACTTCTGTCGGGACATCCCATATTTATATCCACACCATCAAAACCAAGTTCGCGGACCATCACAACAGCCTTTTCAATATGTTCAGGATTTGATCCAAAAATCTGCGCCACGATAGGTCTTTCGGCTTCAATATAATCAAAGGCTCGAAGAAGTCTTTTTCTCCCTTCCTCTCCAGCCAAAGCAAGCCCATCGGCAGAAACAAATTCTGTCCAAGTTACATATTTATTAGCCCCTCCACATTTAGAATATTTTACAAACATACGTCGAAAAGCTAGGTCGGTGACATCAGCCATCGGCGCTATAGCAAGAAACGGTTTTTTTATTTTTTTCCAAAAGCCAAGATACATATGGGGAGAGTGTAGCACAAATCTTTAAGTTCTTCTAGAACTTAAAGATTTGTGCTGTTCTAGATGTTCTAAATGTTCAAAGTGTTCTAAATGTAATGAGTAAAATTTGGCAAAGAAAAACCCACCATCTTGCGATAGCGGGTTTGATACATATAGAACCCTTGTATCTTAGGGCAAAAGTTTAAGACTCGACTTGCGTCCTACTGAAAAATATAGGTTATTATAACCAATAGCCTTGATCACGGCCTCGGTTTCTGCAAGCCAGCGTGGGTCACAATGGATTGAGTTTTGCTCATCATTGAAACACTCTCGTGCCTTCTCTTCTCTTAAGAAAAGACCAACAATCGGAGCCGTGTAGCTACCCCAATGCTTTTTGTCCACACCATCGATCTGCTTACTGCCATTTGGCATATAAGCAACGAGTTGTTTGCAGACGGCGACCATACCACCTGTAAACTTTTCATTAACGGGGATACTACTTTCTCCCCGAATGGCGATTTTTTTTGCCGAGACAGAATCTGCACCAGTTCCAAACGCTCTTGAAACATGGTACAAAGACCCTCCGGCATTACCTGCTGTTACAGCATAAAATTCAGTGAGCATAATTTGTCCTTTCTTTTTTTTGTTTGTGTTATTTGTTCTTTAGCTAATCGTCACGATTTCGCTGTTTCTGACTAGAAGATTATATGAAAAATACCAAAGGGTCAAGGGAGTTAGATTGGGAGTTAGATTGTTGTAATTGTTCAAAATGTTCTAGTTGTTCTAAATGTTTTAACACATAGAACAACTAGAACATTACAACATCTTGAACATCTCGTTATTCCGTATCCAAATTAACCGTATCTCCGGCAGAAAGTTCTCCGCGAATAATTTTATCGGCAATTGAGCTTTCAATTTTTTCTTGAATATATCTGTTCATTGGGCGAGCTCCAAAATTCAAATCCATACCTTGATGTGCAACATCTGCAATTAATTTGTCAGTGATTTTTATTCCAATGCCTTTTTCTTTTAATCTATCTTCTAATTTTATAAGCATGAGCCCTGCAATTTTTTTCAAATCTTCTTCATCTAAAGGACTAAAAAGGATAGTCCCATCAAAACGGTTTATTAATTCTGGTTTAAATATTCCTCTCTCCACGATAGCAGAAATTATTTGATCTTTTTTACTTACAAGATTTTCACCCCTACTTACATAATCAAAAATCAAATCACTTCCCGCGTTTGATGTTGCGATAATAATTGTATTTCTCACATTTACCCTATTGCCATCCATATCAGAGAAAAATCCTTCATCAATTATTTGCAAGAATAAATCGTGAACATCTTTGTTTGTTTTTTCAAATTCATCCAAAAGCAAAACGGAGTATTGATTCTCCCGAAGTTTTTTAGAAAGTAATCCGGAGCGACCTTCCTCAAAAGAACCAATGAGTCGCTTTAAAGCATCATCCGTTTTATATTCCGACATATCAAAACGCAATATTTTATCTTCATTTCCGAAAAATGTTTCAGCTAAAGCTTTTGTTGTTTCTGTTTTTCCAACACCAGTAGGGCCCAAGAAAAGGAACGAGCCTATTGGCCTGTGGGCATTACCCACACCAGCTCTTGCTCGACGCAAAGCATTTGAAATCGCTGTAATCGCTTCGTTTTGCCCAACAACCCTTTTGTGAAGTGCTGTCTCCAAATTCATAAGCTTTTCTTTTTCATCTTCTTTTACCTCCCCTTGTGGAATTCCTGTCTTACTTGCAAAAAATGAAAGTATATCTTCTTTTGTAACAACGCTTCTTTTTTGATGTTTTATATAAGGAACAATTTCGGTAAGCACATCACGAGCTTTGTCGTATAAAAATGTTTCTGAAAAATATCTTTCTGTCCCCTCCACAATAGCTAGCAAAGCTTCGTATGTAATAAAAATTTTTCCTCGAGCTTCCACAGAGAGAACTTCGTCTTCGAGAATTCTCGACACAGCATCTTTATCTTTTTCGGGAATATCAATTTTTTCAAAAAATGACAATAGCGACTTGTTTGGTTCTATTATATTGTGATACCTCTCTTTATCTGAAAGGGCCACAATATGCAAATCGGGAGAATTAAAGAAAATACTAAAAATAGAAACAATATCTGAACCAAAAATATGAGCCGAGTCTATGAGCATAGCAAAATTTTCAATGGCCAAAATAATATTACCCACATCTCTAGCTTCTTTCAAGATTTTTACGAAAAGATTTTCGAATTCATCTTTATTATTTACCCCACTTAGAAGCTCTGTTGGTCGAAGATAAAAAACTCTTTTCTTTTCTAATTCTGGATATGCATAGCCTCTGTCTATGGCCATAGAAAGCATTGCTGTGAGCTCAGAAGAATTTTGTGGATCTTCACTTATAATAAGGGCATTGGCGCCACCGCCTTTCACAAGTATTGTTTCAAGGCTTTCAAATTCTTTTTTATAAAAGACAAAGAGAGATTCATCTACTTCTCGATAGAAAGATTCATCAGAAACGGGATTTGCATATTTCATCAAAGTCCAAGCTTTTCCGTAAGCCCAGTCTTTGCCCAAGCTAGGCACTCGGGCCATCACCTCCCTGCTCCAAAAACGTTTTTCGCGAGACTCTCGATATCTCATTCGAGAAATCCACCCTGTGACACCTGCCCACATTTTTTCTGTTATACCATAAGTAAATAAAAATTGAGAAAACTCTTTTGAGCTTTCGAATATAGATTTTGAATAATCAGAAAATGTAATGACCTCGCCCACAGAAACTATATTAAATGTATC
>JBAXIZ010000050.1:0-4833 GCA_037138095.1 bacterium | reverse complement strand
TCAAGATGGGGGTACGATTAATCGTACCCCCCCCTTTTTTTTCCTTAATTAATTATACAGATTAGTGACGGCCGTCACTAATCTGCAAAATGTATTTTTCTATCAACTACCCACTACTCACTACCAACTAGACTACTTCCCCGCTCTCCACTTTTCGATTTCGGCGTGATTACCTGATTTTAATACTTTTGGAATCTTATGTTTCTTTCCTTTATATTCTAGAATTTCTGGACGGGTATAGGTATCGTGGGAAGCGATTCTTTTTTCTTCAACAGATTTTGCATTACCAAGTACCCCTTCGATTTGTCTTGAGATTGAATCAATCATCACCATAGCTGGAAGTTCCCCACCTGTGAGAACGTAATCTCCTATTGAAATTTCGTCACCTTTAAATATTTTTTTAACACGAGCATCAATCCCCTCGTATCGTCCACAGACAATTATTATATGATCATATTTCTTTGAAACCTTTTCTGCATATGCATTTGTAAACTTTTCCCCAGCTGGAGAGAGGTGTATAAGCTTATAACTTTTGGCAGATAGTTTATAATCTTTTGAATTCTCTTTTTTAATTTTTAATTTTTCTTTTTTAATTTCCTTCAAGGCTCTTTCAATTGCCTTTATTACAGGAAGAGCCTGAAGGATCATCCCCGGTCCTCCACCATATGGCTTATCATCTACTCTCAAATAGGGCTTCTCTTCGCCTTTTCCATTTTTCGCACGCATCCTAGAGGCTTCTGTGGGCTTGGCGAAATCGCGAGGATTATAGAATTTGAACTTTATCAACTTACTTTCCTGTGCCCGCGCCAAAATAGACTCATTTAAATATGAGGTAAAAGATTCGGGGAATAATGTGATGATATGAAAAGTCATAGGGATAGCTTTTAGGCACTAGGCGCTAGGCTCTAGCTAAAATACAAGAAAAAGGGGTTTTTGTCAAAAGAAAAAACTCGAGGCTTGAGATAGGCGTCGAGTTTTTGAAATCAAAATGAATAGTAATGGCCTGGGAAATTCAATTTTCTGAAGGTAAGCCAGATTCCATGCCTTAAAAGTTCCTCCGAAATAATTGAATGAAAAATCTCAGGAATTTTTTCGTCAGTCGAACTACCTGGACAATCTAGTTCGTAGTCTGGCTCCTGGTCAGAAGAATCACGAAGTGAACCCCGTAGATCAAAACATTCTTTTTCGAGATCAAATTGAACCTCATAATTTGGAACAATTTTATACTTCGAATTATGGCTAGGCGTCGAGACTTCAAAATTACACAATTCTATCGCACGATCGATAACAGGTCTCAACAATTCTCTGAGAATTTCCTCTTTCCTTTCAAGGGCCTTGATTGCGTCCTCCTTCACTTTCTCACACCTCTGAATCTCTTGGATTGCCAAACCAATGCTTACCATACAACTTTCAAAATCAGAATTCGTTTGCATAATACTATTTTGCTATTGATCATCTGAAAAATTCGCAACGTGCAAATCAATCAGAATCTCTATCTAAACCGAATACTATGCTTTTGCAACATTTTGTCAATAACACAAAAGCCCCGCACGAAGTGCGGGGCTTTTGATTTGTGTTTGTATTCTGTGTTTAGCTAGAGCCTAGTGCCTAGAGCCTAACAGCTAATTAAAGATCCTCCAAAACCTCATCTACTGATTTCATAACGACTTCTTTCTTACCTCCTTCCGGTTCGTTAATCTTTAGGTTTACTCGAGCGTTGTTTTTCATTCCAACAACTCGTAGAAGAGTTCGGATAGCTTTTGCGGTATTTCCAGATCGGCCAATTACTTTACCCATATCAAGTGGATCAACTGAAAGTGTCAAAAGAACACCCATTTCATCTACCGTTCGATTAATTACTACTTTCTCAGGAACATCTACCAAACCTTTAATAACATATTCTAAAAACTGTGCGTCTCTTTCCATCATGTTTTATTTATTACTTCCTTAAAGGAAGGACTGATAACTATCTAACAGTATTAAGTATACCAAAAAAAACTAAAAGTAAAAACTATTCTTGTGGAATACTTTCTGCACCTGTGGCAACAACCGCTTCTTCTACAGCTTCTGCTACTGCAGGAGCTTCTTCGACAACTTCCTCAACGACTTCTTCTTTTGGAGCAGAAGTTTCTTCCTTCTTTGGAGCTTCAGGAACAACCTCCTTTGGTGGAGTATTCTTTGGAAGCTTATTTACTTTCTCACCTTTAATAATACCTTTCTTAATAAAAAGATTGTGAAGAGTACCTGTAAGTTGTGCACCTTGTGACATCCAGTACTTAACCTTATCAGCCTTCACTTCTCCTTTGTCTCCTCTAGGATCGTGATTACCAAGCACTTCAATAAACTTACCACTCTTAGTTCCATTCTTTGAGTCAGTAAGAACAATACGAAATGTTGGAACATTCTTTCGTCCTGTACGTTGTAAACGGATTTTTAACATAGGCCATATATTAACAAAAAAAGAAGGAATGGTCAATAAGGAGCGTTTGTGTTATAGTGCTTGGGTGAAAAAGCAAAAGAAAGACAATAACAAAAAGGTTACTGGCATAATCACCCTCAACTCAAAAGCTGTGGGCTTTTTACCCAATCTAGACCTAAAAGAGGACATCCGAATAGAGGCCGACCAGCTTCACACAGCACTACACAGAGATGAAGTCGAGGTGAAAATAATCGGCAAAATGCGAGGGCAAAACCTCGGTGAAGTGATTTCTATAAAAAACAGAAATAAGGAACAATTTGCTGGTACAATCATACGCCACGAAAATAATAAACTATATGCACATCCAGATGATAGAAAAATGTATGTGGATATTTTACTTACAGATAAAGAAGATTTAAAAATTAAACTCAATACAAAAGTTTTGGTAACAATTGTCGAATGGAAAGATGAAATGCCAGTAGGAAAAGTAGAAAAAATAATAGGAATGAAAGGCGATAACAAAACAGAAATGTATTCTATTGTTTATGAAAAAGGTTTTGAAATAGATTTTCCCGAAGATGTTGAAAAAGAAGCAGGAAATTTTTCAAAAGAAATTGGGAAAGATGAAATTGCAAAAAGACGAGATATGCGCGACACACAAACTTGCACCATCGACCCAGCAGATGCAAAAGACTTTGATGATGCCCTCTCTTTCAAAAAAATCACAAATGATGAATTCGAAATTGGTGTTCATATTGCTGATGTTTCTCATTATGTTCGCCCACACACAGCTCTTGATAAAGAAGCACAAAAAAGAGCTTTTTCGGTGTATTTGGTAGACCGCACAATCCCAATGCTTCCAGAAAAACTTTCAAACGATCTTTGTTCATTAAATCCAAATGAAGAAAAACTCGCCTTCTCTGCTGTTTTTAATATAAACAAAAAAGGACAAATAAAAAAGAAATGGTTTGGAAAAACTATAATTAAATCAGATAAAAGGTTTTCATATGAAGAAGCTCAGGAAGTTTTGGACGCTGGCAAGGGAATAATGTTTGAAGAGTTATCACAACTTAACTCTATTGCAAATATTTTCCGAGAAGCCAAGTTTCAAAAAGGCGCAATCGATTTTGAACAAGATGAAGTGAAATTTAAACTCGACCCCAATGGAGCGCCTATTGGTGTTTATATAAAAAAGCGTCTTGCTACACACAAACTAGTGGAAGAATTTATGCTTCTTGCAAACAAAGAAGTTGCTATATTCATTTCAGAAATCGAGAATAAAGCTGGAATTGAAGAAAGTCCCCTTCTGTATCGTATTCATGATGAACCAAAAAAAGATCGAATTCGTGATCTTGCTCTTTTTGTACACGCACTAGGATATTCACTCCCCCACAATGACGGAGCAATAAAAGTAAAAGATTTGCAGTCACTTATGGAACAAGTGGAGGGAAAGCCAGAGGAAAGCCTTATAAAAACAGCTTCGATTCGCTCTATGGCAAAAGCAATATATTCAACAAAAAATATTGGACACTTCGGCCTTGCTTTTGAATACTATGCACATTTCACATCCCCAATTCGAAGATACCCAGACTTACTTGTTCACAGAATTTTGGAAAAGTATTTAGCGGGGAAAAAAATAAATCATACAGAAATTGCATTTTATGAAAGATGCGCAGGGAGTTCAACCGAAAGAGAAATAGCGGCATCAGAAGCAGAAAGAGATTCTATTAAATACAAACAAGTGGAGCTAATGCAAAATCTTGTTGGTGAAGAACGCGACGGTGTTATTTCTGGAGTTACAGAATGGGGTCTTTATATTGAAGATAAAGAAACAAAATCTGAGGGTATGTGTCGCCTCAGAGATATGAAAGATGACCGATATGAACTTGATGAAAAAAACTATCGTGTAGTGGGACAAAAAACAAATAAAATATATACACTTGGAACAGAAGTGAGATTTAAAATTACCGGAGCAAGCTTGGAGAATAAGTCGTTAGATTATTTGATTATATAGTTAGTAGTCGATAGTCCGTAGTTCGTAGATAAATACAAAAGAGACTTTCCCTTCGGGAAAGTCTCTTTTGTATTTGCATTCTGTCTGCGTTAGTCTGCGTCCAGTCTGCGTAAGTCCGCGAGGTCGGTACTCCGACCTATTTTGCTACCGCTACTGCCTCGTCAAATTTAATTGAAAGCAATTTTGATGCACCGCCTGAGCTCATCGTTACCCCATAAAGCACTCCGGCGCGAGACATTGTTTCTCTATTGTGAGTGATTAAAATAAGTTGGGAATATTTAGCCAGCGCCTCGATCATATCTCCATATTTTTTTGAATTTGCTTCATCGAGTGCAGCATCTGTTTCATCCAAAATAATAAATGGTGGGGGATTGACCTGTGAAATTGCAAAGAGTAGAGC
>JBAXIZ010000049.1:0-4852 GCA_037138095.1 bacterium | reverse complement strand
TCTGTCATTCCCGCGAAGGCGGGAATCCATGAATTAATTCTGCAGACTGGATTCCCGCCTTCGCGGGAATGACAATACACAACAAAAAACCCGCCAAAAGGCAGGTTTTTCGCGATATTTATTTAATGAATACGCACTAGCGCAACTCACATATACATACAGTATAGCAGACCCTACCTATTTGTCAAGGCCAGTTATACACAGGCCTTTCTATCGTGTAAAATCTCCCCCAGATTTTAGTATCTGAATCTGAGCATCTGTAGTTGTGGCTTTATCTGGAAAACGAATTTTTATTGTTTCAAGTTCTGCAAGTGCTTCGTCTCTCCTGTTCGCTTTCATATATGCTGTCACAAGAGAAATATTATTTTCATATGTTAAATCACTTCCCAATGTTGGCATTCTTACTTTAAGCATATCTGCCACAAAATTCCAATCTCCATTATTTGCAAAGGCCTGCATAATATTTTCACTTACCAAAGGATATGTTGATGTGGAATTCTTAACTAAGATTTCTTTAGCCGATTTCAAATCCCCTTCCTTTACAAGAATTTCAGCAAGAGCAACTTTCGCATCAGCATATTCAGGAACCATCTCAATAACTTTATTTAATATATCTTTTGCCTTTACATCATTTTTGTTTGCAGAATAAATTCTTGCAAGAGTAACCATTAAAGTAGGCTTATTTGGGAAAAGCTTACTAGCCTCTTCAAATGTTTGAATCGCATTATCGTATGCACCAAGCGAAGCATAAAAACCTCCAAGGACAATAAGAGTGCGTGAGTCTTTGTCTTGTGCAAATTGTTTTTGTGATTCTGAAACAGCAAAATTATACCACTCTACTCTTTTTTCTTGAGGAACACTAGCGGTCATAAAATGTGGAGCTGTGCTCAAAATCTGCTCTCGTATCTCTTTGTTTCCAAAAGAATTATAAGACAGTGCTGTTTTAAAATTGGTCATTATAGAGTCTGATGTTGCCTTTGGATTCTGAGCATTCATAAGGGTATTCAACAAAACCTTATTTGCATTAAACCCACTCATATTTACAGTCCAAAGCATAACAGGAATTAAGATAAGTGGAACATATGAATAAGCAGTAAGTCTATCCATATCCATTTTCCCTTCAGCAAAAAATGGAATATTTTCCGCGCTCTTTATATGTACATACGAAAGCACAATTGCGATCAAAATATAACTTGTGAGGTTGTCGAACACAAAGAAGTTGTGAATGAAGTAGGCAGTAATCAAACCTGTAAATACTGCTTTCTCCCAGATGGCAAATTCTTTTCTTTTCCAAAGTAGCCATAAAGCTGTTCCGAAAATAGCCAAATAAGAAATCAAGCCAAGAAATCCACCAGCGATAAGCCAGTCGAAGAACACATTGTGGGTACGGTCAAACCACTGCTCTTGATTATACATTTTTGGATCATAGTGTTTAGCAAAAACATATGGGAAGTTATCCTGCCCCCACCCAAGCAAAGGTCTTTCCTTTACACCCTGCCAAGCCATTTGCCACAAAGTAAATCTAGCAAAACCAGCACTTTCTGCATAAGATTTTAAATCAAGAGTTGCAATAGCAGAAAATCGATCGATAATTGGATGCCCCTTTGCAAAATCAGTTCCGCGCACAGAAGCAAGAAAACCAACAAGAAGAATTGCGAGCGCAAGAAGACCAATGGCAACATTTCGAACAACTTTATGTTCTCGCTCTTTAATTGCCAAAATAATTGCAACAACAACTAGCCCACCAAGAAAACCAAGGAGAGAACCTCGAGTTCCTGTAAAATACATAACTAAAGCAAAAAACGAAGCGAGGAGTGCATACCAAGCTACTGTCCATTTTGCTTCAGTGGCTTTTGTGCCGATATGAATTCTTCGTAAAATAAAATAGAGAACGAGAAAAATATGCACGAGCATATATCCACCGAGATATGTAGAGTTACCCAAAGTTGCATCTACTCTTCCTCCAGCTTTGCCGATTTGGCCCAAGGCCATAAAACCAACCAAAGATGCAGAGCCGAAAGAAGTCCAAACTAAAGCTCTCCACATTTTTTCTGAAAGAGCAGAACAAAGCACAGTAAAGAAAGCTAGCAAATGAAGAATGGTGACCAAACCTTCCATTCGTTCATAATTACTCCAAATACTTTTTAACTGATTTACTCCAAAAAAATCTGCGATAGCTATTACGGCTGTAAAAATAAAAAATGAAGCGAGAAGCCAAGAACGCTTTGGCCGATATTGCTTATCAACAAGAGCTAAGGCCGCCCAAAGTCCAAAAGCTATTTCTACCAAAACTCTAAAAAGGAAGTTCTTTCCCGATATATATGGGAAGAACATTGAAGTCGAAACATAAAGAGGAATAAAAGGTATTGCAAAAATACAACCCCACATCCCCCACTTCAAAATATTTTTAAATGTATCCATAGCAAATAGCATAGCATAAGGGTAGTCGTTAGTCATTAGCTTGCCCTCTTAAAGTTTTTGTACTCAAAAAGTTTGGAGGGTGAGTAGTGGGTAGGAATACCCCACCTCTGTCATTCTTGCGAATGCGAGAATCCATGCCTATATTTTTCTGTCATTCCGGCCCCCGCATTCGCGAGGATAAACTCCGACTGGTGAGCTCAGAAGAGTTTCTGAGCGCAAGACCGGAGCGAACGAAGGTGAGTGAGGTGTGTTCAGGAAATTTTTCAACAGAAAAATATTCTTGAATCCAGTCTCGCACTTGAAATATATAAGCAACGAAAACCACCATCTCTGGTGGCTTTCTCGGAGGCACTGTCCGCCGAGGCGAATGGCCAATGTATACTCATATTATACCAAACCCCAAAAATAAAAACAAATACACCTGCTTGCGGTTCTATAAATATTAGTGTGGAAGATTTTATGAGTTTTTTAGGATTTTTTTTGAAAATCGCCTTCTAATTACCTTACTAATATCTCGTGTTTTCTTATGTCATTCCCGCGGAGACGAGAATCCAGTCTTATAATTTCAGAATACAGACTTGGATCCCCGCGAGTACGCGAGGATGACAGACAGGGGTTAGGGAAGCTAATCATGGCCTATATTCTATTTTTTGACATAAAACACAACCTTTGAATTGGTTTTCAAACTTTCGAGTTCATGTTAAGCCATATTTTCTAGTTATTAACCACACTAATACTTGTAGAACCCTGCTTGCTTGACTTTCCAAAAGAATAGGTATAGTATTTATGTATATCCACACGAAAAGGGGTCCAAAAAGTGCAGGTGCTTAAGGCACCCTTTTCTTTTGCTTAATTTTTCTTTTTTATATATTCGATTTTTCTTTTAATATCCTCTCCTTCTAAGTTAACAAAAAACTCATTGCCTAAACTCTTATACAAAGATGAGACAAATCTCTTGTTCGGAAAGATTATTTTTTTAAACTTATTTTTTTTGATCAAATAATCTACAACCTTTTTATAATCACCATCTCCTGAGACCAAAACAATTTTCCCAAACTCGTTATTATCAACAAGATTTTTCATTATTTCAAAAACAATATCAGTGTCCACATTACCTTTTTTCTTTGCAGTCTGAAGTGAATTATGCTCCTTAAACAAAACTATGAATCCAGATTTCTGAAGATTGCTATATAATTCCTGTTGTTCCTCAGTTAAATAACCTAAAAAGTAATAGGCTTCTGCAACAGAATACTTATCCTTTAAATATATTCTAAACTTACCTAAGTCAATTTTCCAACCACTTTGAGTAGTACCAAGATGTAAATTCTGACCATCAATAAAAGCTAGGTTCTTTTCTTCATTCATAAAAAATATTATACCACATAATTATCATACCCACCCAAAGAAAAACAGTCACAAATTTTGCGACTGTTGAGAAGAACCGGAAAGAACTGGTGGTGCAGATACAAATTTTCACAATAGCAATTCGAGTCACCTTTTTTCGGCCAAGAACAAGCTGACAAGCCCCGCTGTTGATTATATTTGCATCTGCACCATTTGGTTGCCACCCACCCGTGTCCTTGTCCCAATTATTGTCGGGTGGGTGGCTGTTAGGGAGCACTCGCTCCTTCACCCCCTCAATCTACCACAACAAATCAAAATATCAACATTTTCGTTCTGTATTTACTCCTCTACCAGTGTTCTAGTCTGCGTCCTTCTGCGTCCAGTCTGCGTTAGTCCGCGTGGGATGGTACTCCATCCCAACTGTGCTACAATATACCCTACTTATACAAACTATATGCCCCCTCTTTCCCTTTCATATATAAAAGAAAAATGGCAACACGCCGGCTTTCAGAAATACCTAAAAAATACTGGGTGGATGTTTGGTGGAAGATTCATCTCTCTAGGAATATCTTTTTTCGTTGGTATATATATTGCTAGATATTTGGGACCATCAAACTACGGACTTCTTAGCTACGTCACAAGCTTTGTTGGTCTTTTTGCTTTTTTAGCATCGTTTGGGATAGATGGTATTGTTAGTCGAGAAATAATTAAAGACCATGATAAAAAAGACGAATTAATTGGCACAGGTTTTTATATAAAAATAATCGGAAGTTTATTAGCTATCTTGAGTGTGTTTGTCATTTCCCTTTTCACCACCCGAGATATTTTTACCCTCGGCCTAATATGGATTTTTTCATTAAGTTTCATTCCACAAGCTTTCAACATAGTTGAAATATATTTTCAATCACAAGTCCTTTCAAAAAAAGTGGTTACAGCTCAAGTTGTTTCAAATGTCTGTTCTGCAATTCTAAAGCTTTCAGTCATCTTCTTAAACAAAGGCATTTTCTGGCTCACACTCATATTTATAGTTGAAGCATCAATATATGGTGCAATTCTACTATTTAATTACAGAAAATTCGGCAATCAC
>JBAXIZ010000048.1:0-4904 GCA_037138095.1 bacterium | reverse complement strand
CAGCTGTGCTTGCCGATACTATAACAAACCAAAATAATATAGAACTTTTTGGGCGATATTATGATGAGGTTAAAAATTTTGAAGATGTTACTGAAGACCAAAGAAAAATAACTGTTAAAAGTTGGAATATTCATATGGGGCTAGATGCAATACAGGCTTTATTTTCTTTCGTGATTGAATTCGCTGTATTTTATTTTGCTGTAACATATTGGGAAGTTGGATTTTTGACTGTTGGTTCGTTTGTTTTGATTCAACTTTATATTGTTGGCCTAAGTGGACAACTTTGGAACTTTGCAAGAATTATTCGAGATTTTTACCAAGGTTATGCTGACTCGAAAGAAATGATTGAAATAATGAAATTGCCTTATGAGATCAAAGATACTCCCACAGCAAAAAATGTGAATGTGACTGAGGGGAAAATTACATTTGAAAATGTTAGCTATGCTTTCAATGAAACAAGAAGTGTTTTAAATAAAATTAATATTGAAATTAATGCCGGAGAAAAAATTGCGCTTGTGGGTGCTTCTGGTGCAGGCAAGACAACTTTTATAAGATTGATATTGAGATTTTATGATGTAACGAGTGGTCATATTAAAATTGATGGAAATGATATTCAACACATCACACTTGATAGTTTGAGAAATAATGTGAGTCTGGTTCCTCAGGACCCACTTTTATTTCATAGAACAATTAAAGAAAATATCCGATATGGGAAGCCAAGTGCAACAGATGAAGAAGTGGAGGAGGCTGCAAAGCTTGCACATTGTGCAGAATTTATCAATGACTTGCCTTTGAGATATGAAACTTATGTGGGAGAAAGAGGAATAAAACTTTCTGGTGGGGAAAGGCAGAGAGTTGCTATTGCTCGTGCAATTTTGAAAAATGCGCCAATCCTTATTTTAGATGAAGCAACATCAAGTTTGGATTCACATTCAGAATCTTTGATACAAGATGCTCTTGATACTTTGATGAAAGGCAAAACAACTATTGTGATTGCACACCGACTTTCTACTATTAGAAAAATGGATAGGATTATTGTGATGCAAGACGGTGGAGTTTTGGAAGAGGGCACACACGAAGCATTGATTCGAAAAGAGGGAAGTCTATATAGAAAATTGTGGGATTTGCAGGCGGGGGGATTTATTAAGTGACACAAAATAAGAAGTGAGCTCAGGTGAGTACCTGGGCGCAAGGTCGGAGCACGACGGTGCGAGACGTGGTCAGAAAATTTTTCAACAGAAAAATATTTGTGACTAATCACGACTATATTTTGTGTCATCCTCGAAGCTCGACTGATAAGGAGAGCTATCGGGGATCCAGGGTTGCGGATTGTGTTTGCAGAATTTGCAAAGTTTTAATGTCGTGGTATTCTTATATCTAAGAGCTTTGAGGCTGACAACACAGCTGAGCTTGGGGAAGAAAGCCTGCTAAAATGGCCTTGTGAGCCTCTAAAATGCTCAAGGTAAGTAGAACCCCACGGGTAGCCCGTAATAGCTTAAAGAGGGATTTTGGCCTATTTTATGGCTAAAATAAGTATGGTGGTACCGCGATTCTTCTTGACCGTTCACATAGTGAAATAGGTGAAAGATCGTCCATACAAGTATGTTTATTTTTAAGCATATTTGTGTGGGCGTTTTTTTAATTATAAATATAACACGACACTAATACACGAATAAATACAACGAATAACACGAATGGAATACTATACATAACTTCTGTCATCCTTGCGAATGCGAGGTTGAATCGTAGGGGAGACGATTCAAAGACGGAACGCGACGGCGTGAGTCGGGATCGAACAAATTTCTAGTAAGAAATTATGTGTGATCCATGGATTCCCGTCTTCACGGGAATGACAGAGGGGTACCGACTTGGATCCCCGCTGATTACAGCGAGGATGACAATGCGGGGGATAACCCATTCGTGTCATTTGTGAAGTCGGGATGGGACCCGACTGCAAGACCGGAGGCTGTCGAGCCGAGGTGTGGTCAGAAAATTTTTCACCAGAAAAATATTTGTGACCCTATTCGTAAATTTGTGTCGAGATAATAAAATGGAAAGAACATATATAAAAGATTTAGGGAAAAGTGAGGGGCAGGAGGTGATTATTAAAGGCTGGGTGGACGTACGCCGAGACCAAGGTAAACTCGTATTTTTTGATTTCCGTGATATGAGTGGAAAAGTACAAGGTGTGATTTTACCAAATCAAACAGAAGCGCACGAAGTTGCAAAAGATGTGCGACCAGAGTGGGTTTTGGAAGTAAGAGGAAAAGTAAACAAAAGACCAGAAAAAAATATTCAAGCTGAAAAACAAAATGGTGATATTGAATTAGAAATTTTGGAAATAAAAGTTTTAGCAGAAGCAAAAGAATTGCCATTTTCTTCTGATGCAGATTTGAATCTTGATACACTTTTGGATTATCGACCACTTACACTTCGCCGAGAAAGAGAACAAAATATTTTCCGTGCTCAAAATGTAATCATGGGAGCTTTTCGTGAATATTTGGATGGACAAAATTTTACAGAGTTTCAAGCGCCAAGAATTGTGGGTGATGATGCTGAAGGTGGAGCTGGTATCTTCAAAATAGAATATCTTTATGGGCATCCTGCATATCTTTCAACAAGTCCTCAGCTTTATAAACAAATGATGACTGGAGTTTTCGAAAGAGTGTACACAACAGGTCCTCAGTTTAGAGCGGAAAAACATGCAACAAGTCGACACTTGAATGAACTTACAATGCTCGATTTTGAAATGGCATTTATTAATGATCATACTGATGTGATGAAAATGATTTCTGGTACCTTGCGACATATAGCATTAACTTTACAAGAAAAAGCAAAAAAAGAATTAGAATATTTTAAAGTTGAAGCACCGATGGCGCCAGAGGTATTTCCTTCAATGAAATTGCGTGAAGCACAAGAGCTTATCAAAAAAGAAACAGGAAAAGATTGCACAAATGAGCCAGACCTTGATCCAGGAGATGAGAAGTGGCTATGTGAATATGCAAATAAAAATTTGGGAAGTGATTTTATAATTATCACTCATTACCCAACATCAAAACGACCGTTCTATACAATGGATGACCCTGAGGACCCAGGCTTCACAAAGAGCTTCGACGTTCTTTTCCGAGGTGTTGAAATTGTTTCTGGAAGTCAGAGAGTTCACAACTACGAAATGCTTATTGAAAAGATGAAAAGTAAAGGACTTAATCCAGAAAAATTCTCATTTTATCTTATGGCCTTCAAATATGGTTTGGCACCACACGGAGGAATTGGCTTAGGACTTGAAAGACTCACAGAAAAATTCCTTGGTGTTGAAAATGTAAAGGAAGTAACTTTGTTCCCGAGAGATATAAACAGAATTGATACATTGATATCAAAATAATCTATTTTCTTATTCGTACGAATAGGTAAATGGGTTTAAGGGTAACCCTCCAAACTTTTTGGTTACAAAAACTTAGGAGGGTAAGTAAAAAAGGTGGAGGCTTGGGAGCTTCCACCTTTTGGTTACATTGCGCACCGTCTAAAAAAGTTGGTGATTTTGTCAATTGGAAATTTTGAGTTTATATGTGGGAGATCTGGTTGTTCAGACCTCTGCTTATAACGGTGGTAGTGATTTGCACTACAGAAATCGATCTCATCACTTTTTTCCTCGCGAATTGAAATCCAGCCCCTGAGGGGGTTTGATCCGGCAGAGTTGTGTTCTCCTAACAAAACTTCTCTACCGCAAAAATCACAGACAATTTTTGTTTCGGTTTTCATAGCTTTGAACAGGTTTACTGACTATTAGGATACTCCTTTAAAATTTTTGTGCAACTTTCTAGAGTGGAATACCACTCTTGCGGACAGATGCGGATCGTACGCGGATAATCGCAGAAAAATTTAAATGCAAAATAAAAAGGCAGAAATTATTTATTTCTGCCTGTTTGTTTCTTTGATTGCTCTTTAGCTTTTTTTGGGGGTTTTTCAAATTGATCCCCAAATGCTTTTAGATCTAGGAGGAGCTCACTCCAGCTCGATTGTAAGGAAGATGATGCTCGTGTGCGTATTTTGTGTATACGCCGGAGTCTTTTTCTGATGAACATAATGTTTGTCCTTTATTTACTTAGACTAGCACTAAAATATTTTTACGCAAGAAAAAAAGTGAAAGTTAACAACTTTCACTTTTTGTTTTTTTGGCGAATCTTTTCATGGCTTCTTGAATACTGGCCACTTCGGTAATTTGAATTTCTGGGGCCTTAACAGCTCCACAAAAGTCCGGAGAATTAATTTGTCTCAGAATTTTAAGTCTATCAAAATTTGAATAGACTTTAAACTTGAAAAAGATTGCGTTGTCAGATTTGTCGATATTATCTTTTTCGCATTTCTTGCAACAAAAATCAAATTCCCCTTCAGATGTATTCTTTGTTGACCAGCCCGCTAGAGGACTAGTTCCTCCACAGAGAGGATTGAGGTGTTCAATTGTGACAACTTTTCCACATTGATCGCATATAGTTGCCATAATTTCCTCTCTGCTTGGGACTTCACGATTGAAATCCTTAATGTGCTTTTGTATTGATTGCCCGGCTTTACTTAAGCATTCGGTTGAGCAGGCAAAAGTATCGATACTCGGTTCAGAGCTCGATGATGCACAGCTCATTGTTGTGATGTGAAACCAATAAGGAATGAACATCGGTTCTGCTTTTTCTGGTATGTATGCAATTTTCTGACATCCTGCACATGTCCATTTCTGATATGTAATTTTCATAATTTGTACTAGGGTTGCTTTGTATAAGTTACTACTTTTGGACTATTTTGCAAGGTGCATTTAGTCTGCGTTAGTCGGCGTGAAGTCTGCGTAAGTCCGCGGGGGTGTTAGAGCAAAGTAGAAATGTCACCTCTTGAGCAAAGTAGAAATGTCCCCCTTG
>JBAXIZ010000047.1:0-4947 GCA_037138095.1 bacterium | reverse complement strand
CCGTCTTTGAATCATGTCCCACATGATTCAACCTCGCATTCGCAAGGATGACAATACAGGCGCAGGAATGACACAAATAAGGTTAGGATGACTGATATATAAGTCACTTCTCCGCGTTTAAATTTAGGCCACGATTTTAGTTACAACGCCCGCACCCACTGTTCTACCACCTTCTCGAATAGCAAATTTCTTTCTTTCTTCAAGAGCAATAGGAGCAATAAGTTTAACTTTGAAAGTCACAGTGTCTCCTGGCATAACCATTTCAACACCTTCCTTAAGTGTTACTTCTCCAGTAACATCTGTTGTACCAATGTAAAATTGTGGTTTGTAACCAGTAAAGAATGGTGAGTGTCGTCCTCCTTCTTCTTTCTTTAGAATGTAAACTTCAGCTTCAAAATCTGTGTGTGGCTTTACAGAACCTGTCTTTGCAAGAGCTTGACCTCGGTGTACATCGTCTTTCTTTGTACCTCGAAGTAGAATTCCGGCATTATCTCCAGCCATACCTTCATTTAATTGCTTATTGAACATTTCAATACCAGTAACAGTTGTCTTTGTTGTATCTTTGATACCAACAATTTCAACTTCGTCACCAACTTTGATAATTCCTCTTTCGATTTTACCTGTTACCACTGTTCCTCGGCCTTCAATTGAGAACACGTCCTCAATAGGCATAAAGAATGGCTTGTCAGTATCTCGAACTGGAACTGGGAAATATGTATCCATAGCTTCCACAAGCGCAAGAACTGATTTTGAATCTTCATCATCAATACCTGTAGCTGCGAGAGCTTTAGTAGCTGAACCTCGAATAACTGGAGCAATTTTTCCATCGTAACCATTTTTATCTAGAAGTTCTCGAACTTCTTCTTCCACCATGTCAATAAGTTCTGTTTCAGGAACCAAGTCACATTTGTTTAGATAAACAATCATCTTTGGAACACCCACCTGACTTGCAAGCAACACGTGCTCACGAGTCTGAGGCATAACACCGTCAGTAGCAGCAACCACAAGAATAGCACCGTCCATTTGAGCGGCACCAGTAATCATGTTTTTGATGTAGTCGGCATGGCCTGGTGCATCAATGTGTGCATAGTGACGAGTATCTGAAGAAAACTCGTTGTGAGAAAGCGAAATGGTAATACCACGTGCTTTTTCTTCTGGAGCAGAGTCGATCTGATCCACACTTTTAAGTTTAACATCCTTACCAGCGCGTGAAAGCACCTGAAGGATAGCTGCGGTAAGAGAAGTCTTACCATGGTCAACGTGACCAATTGTACCTACGTTTACGTGAGGTTTTGAACGGTCAAAAATTTCTGCCATAATATGTTGTGATTATAGAGGTTGTTTATCTCAGTTTAAGCCTTTAGGGCAAACCATTATAAACAACATAAATGCTATTAATTTAATGCTCACAATGTTTGCGGGGGTCCTTGTATTGTCATCGTTACCTCTGTCATTCCCGTGAAGACGGGAATCCATGGATGGATCCTCGCATTCGCAAGGATGACAATGCAGGCATAGGCATGACACATTGAGGAGTTTTCTTAATTCATTAATAAGAAAAAAGCTCGCAAAGTTGCGTTCCACCATAGTATCAAATACTATTCTTTTGTCAACTTAAAAATCATATTAAATTTAAGCCCTAAAAACAAATTTTGTACTCAAAATTTGTTCGGGCGAACATTTGTACTCAAATGTTTTAGCCATATTTAGAGCCATAATCCAAAAAGACACGCCCTTTGGGCGTGTCTTTTAGATTTTTCGGCCATTTTAATGCAAAAACACGGCGCCTACGGCGCCGTGTTTTTGCATTTTCTACCCACTACTCACTACCAACTACGTACTAAATCAGAACTCACTCGGCTTTGTCTCCGCACAACTTCGATATCTGAAACTGCTCGTGTCTCCAACAAGATGGCCTTTTACACATTGTATTGTTGCGCTTTCACAATGTTGAGCTATACGACTCTTGAAAAATGTTTGCTGTGTTCCACTAGCCATCTCTATACCATCTATAGCATCGCAAATTAGTTTATCTCCACTATCAACAACAGCAGGAAGAGCATTCGGATCAACTATATTCACAGAACAATTTGCTGTAGAATATTCATTTGTTTCACCATCTTTTCCAGTTACGGTTATTTGACCTTCAAATAATGCACTATCTGGATGTCCCCCGAAAGTAGGATACCCACCCACTTTTGTATATGTTTCAGCTGTACTACCACCTTTCCAAAGATAACTAACTATTCCTTTCACATTCATAGCAATAGCTTTAAACACTACATCTGTACCTGTAGAAAAAACAGGATCTGCAACACAAGAAACAGAGAATTTTGAATTTGCATCTTGAATTGTTGTAAAGCCACCAGCACAAGAACTATATGCACTAGGAGTATTTGAACTATCATAAGTCCTTACCCTTGAATAATAATTTGTGCCTGATAAAAGCCCCGTTACAGGCACACTTCTCACTCCAGAAACATCAGTATTATTTGATGCAACAACCGTCTTAACGACATTATTAAAGGATGAATCTGTTGCAATATCTACTTGATAATTTGTTTGTGGATTATTTACTCCCCCACCATATGACCAATTAACAGTTGCGCCCGTTGTAGAAATACCTGTTACTCCTGTACATGCACTTACCCCCGTCTCTTCACCAGAAGTTACTGTAACGGTGTATGTGATTGAAGGGAAAGAGTAGTAAGCATCCGTTGAATCTGTGCTATTAACAGAACTTCCGTGTGGAGCCGCATGGTCGCTTCTATGTTTAATAATACCGAAACCTTGAGAATTACCCACAAAAGATACTACTACATTCGTAGTCCCTGTTGTGTTTGCCGTACATCCGGTATTTGTACAATTCACAATGCTTGGATTTTGACTCACAACTGTTATCGCACCAGTATCTTGAGGAACAGAAGCACCAAAATAAGCGTCGCTAGAATACAAATACATAGCACCATCAGCAGGCGGAGAATCATAATGTGATCCTGTGAAAAGCCAATCTGCTGTCGTGGGACCCACGCTGAGAGTCACTTTTTTATTTATAGGTAAATTAAAAACCTGAGAAGTATTGGAGCCCAATTCAGTTACAAAATCAACATTTTTATGAACATTAGTTAGAATTTCTCCTCGCATACCAAAGACTTCCAAACCAGGACCGCCACCTTTGGGAAGATTACATGCCCGACCACAAACCACAGGCACATTATATGAATCACTCACACTCGCCCCCAACACCGTTTCTTGTTTTCCTAAAAACAATATTGTAAACAAAAATATTATGTATAAAGATTTTTTCATAATTATATTTTTAAGTTATTAATAGTTTTTCTTTTGTATTGCAGAATACTAAGTCCAATAACAATAATTATGGAAATCAAAGCAACCAATCCAAATAAAATTGTAGGTATTGGTTTTGTTGTTGAACAAAAAGTTGAATTTATATCTTCACAAGAATATTTTTTTTCAACTGAATCAATTATCTTGCCTTGTGCATCATACATTTTAGAAATAATAGTAAATGATGGAATGTCGTTTGATGGAGTAAATTTATTTATCAAACCTGAGATTTCAGGAAGTGTTTTCCCCTCATATTGAATTCTTGAAAGTTCTTTATTATTTTGGTCATACAGAATAGTTTCAATTTTTGTGACATTTGTATCTACTATATTGCTAGTATTGTGAAAACAAGTTACCAAAGTTGCTTCTAATCCTTGCTTTAATGGGTATGAATCTATACCTACAAAGTTAAGACGAGGCTGTGACTTTCCATTAACAACCAATCTTATATTTGAAATAGTCTTTTCTTGGAAAATTGAAGTATCTTTTGTCTCATTTGCAGGTAGAGCAGTTATTGAAAGATAGTAAACAGGAAGTGTTACTTTTTCAAGTGTATAGGTTAGTTTTTTTTCTGATTTTGCTGGGACGTCAATTTTTTCTGTTTTGGTATTTATTTTGTTTTCAGAATTAGCAGAATCCCAAGAATATAAATTGTATGTGACTTTCATTTGAACATTAGCACTTGTTGGGTTTACTAGTGGAATCGTAATTGGAATTTGAGTATCAGGAGCGTGTTGGGTCATAAATGCCATTACATTATGAGGTTGATCCCCCACCATGATTTTTGTTTGATCAAGATAAGCATGATCTGGGTTTTTCCCCAAAACATTGAAGTCTATTCTCGATGCAACAATGTCATTAGTGAAAGAAAGGCCAGCTAGATTAAATCGATCCTGTTCAACAGCATAAAACAAAACTTGGTACTCTCCAGCTGGAGCATTTAAAGGCAATATATGCGAATATGAAACCTTAAATTCACCTCCAGCATCAATAGTTATATTTGAAGCGACATTAAATTCATCAAGAATCATAATTTCAGATCGCATTTTATCTGGTTGTGGAATATTTTTAACTAAACGAGCCTTAACATCAAGCCCGACAACAGGATATCGATTTTTGTTTTTTATCTTCCCTACAATCATCATTGGGTCGCCCGGCTGATATGAAGAAAAATTTGAAGTCAAATTTACATCAACACTTCCAAAAGTATAATAATCAAAACAAGATGCAGATTGACCTTGTTTTATATCAGCTGAATTAATAGTGTCCGGAGAAGTTGTAGCTATATTTGAAGCAGAAGAGGAAGAGTTTGAAAGGCTTTTTTGGGTCATATTTGGTTGAACCAATAAAAAACCGTCTTTATCATATTTTGTTAAATCCAAACCAGCCCCGGTTTTCACATTTTGAGCTGAAACATAGCCAAACATAGCAAGCAATGCAAGAAAAACAAAAGAAACAATAATGGAGAATTTTTTTAACATAATTAAATTTAGATTTTTTAATAATAGCTATTGAAATTATATCATATTTAAAAAAGAAAAGTTATTTTTTATACACAAGTTCAACAATGAAAGGCAACATACCAGACACACTATATTT
>JBAXIZ010000046.1:0-4976 GCA_037138095.1 bacterium | reverse complement strand
TATTTATATTGTGGTCTTTTAGATTATAATATAATATTATTTTTATATTCAATACGCACATCTACTATATCATCATCGACGCGTGACTCTTTTCTAAGGGGGCTGTCATATAAATTTTTTATATAAAAGTATTTTTTTACATACAATCATACTACGCGGTCGCGTAGTATGATTGTGTACTAGTGAAGGATTTAGAATTCTTTTACTCACTACTCACTACAAACTACTCACTACTCACTACTCACCACTCACTACCAACTGCTAAATTATTCTCCTCAAGGTTTAGCTTTTTTGGAGATTTAAGGCTGGACCTTTCCCGAATAATTTAGATCAATGGCTTTATTGCATCGGCGACAATACTCTCGGTGTCGTTGCGTTTGGACATTTTTCCTTTAATAGAGACGCAGGTTTCGGGGACGACGAGAGTTTTGAATTGTTCGAGGGTTTTTGGGAAGAATACAATTTCGACAGAGGAATCAAAATCAGATAGTTTTACAAAACACATTTTGTCACCTTTTTTGGTGAGAATCTCTTTAACTTCATCTATGAAGCCAGAGACAACGACCACCATATCTTCCTTGGCTGTTGCTTTTATTTGTTTGATTGTTGAGTCTCTTTTTGAAAGTGCCTCTTTATATTTTTCGAGTGGGTGGCCAGAAATGTAAAGACCAAGGAGTTCTTTTTCCCAAAGTAAACATTCATCTTTTGAAGCTTCTTTCATTGGTAAAAGGCGAAGTGGTGGAAGCTCGATTGTGCCTGCGCCGAAAAGTGAATCCTGATGCTCGGGAGCCTTTGCTACTTGTTTATTGAATTCGAGAATTGCTTCAAGGTTGCCAAGCATTGCCCCTCGCTCACCAAGTGCATCCATCGCGCCTGTTTTAATTAAAGCTTCTAAAGATTTTTTATTTAAATTTCTATCGCGAACTCGTGTGAGAAAATCTTCGAGAGAAATAAATTTTCCTCCTTTTTTTCTTTCGTCAATAATCGCTTGGCCGATTCCTTCACCAAAGTTTTTGATACTTGTAAGTCCAAAGCGAATAATATCTTTTCCATTTTCATCTTTCGAAAGGGTGAAGTCACGGAAGCATTCATTAATGTCGGGTGGAAGGACGGGGATGCCGAGGCGTTTACATTCGTTAACAGATTCAGAAACTTTTTCTAAGTCGCCTGCTTCGTGTGTAAGAATCGAAGTCATATATTCGCCCGGAAAGTTGGCTTTGAAATATGCTGTTTGATATGCAACGCGTCCGTAAGAAACAGAGTGAGCTTTGTTGAAACCGTAGGCAGCAAAGGGTTCGATCCATGCCCAAATTTCTTTTGCTTTCGATTCTGCCCATCCAGAATGTTTTATACAACCCTCAATAAATTTCGCTTTTTGTTTTTCCATTTCTTCTGGAATTTTTTTACCCACAGCTTTTCGGAATTTATCAACTTCACCCCAAGAGTAGCCAGCAAGTTTGTTGGCCATCATCAGAAGGTCATCTTGGTACACAAGAATTCCATAAGTTTTTCGCAAAATAGGTTCAAGTGCTGGGTCCGGATATTTAATTAATTTTGGATTATGTTTTCTCGCAATATAGTCTGGAATAAATTGAAGTGGGCCCGGGCGATAAAGTGCCACCATCGCGTTGATGTCGTGAATTGAACTCGGTTTCAAATCCATCAAATGTTTTGTCATACCTCCACCGTTTAATTGAAAGAGATCAGCTGTTTCTCCGCGTGCAAGCATTTCGTAAGTTTTTTTATCAGCAATATCCATCGTGTCTAAATCGATTTTAATATTGTGGAATTTTTCAATTAGTTTTAATGTATCAGAAATTATTGAAAGGTTTTTCAAACCAAGAAAGTCAAATTTCAAAAGTCCAGCTTCTTCAACAGAATACATATCGTATTGAGTGATGATTTTACTTTCACCTTTTGTATCGAGCTGAAGGGGAGTAAAGTCTGTGAGTTCTGTGGGAGCTATTACCACGCCAGCGGCATGCACAGAAATATGTCTTGCGTTTCCTTCAATCTTTTTTGCCATATCAATAATGGTTTCGGTGTCTGGGTCGGTATCGTATAGTTTTTTTAATTCGGGCTCGATTTCTAGGGCATGTTCGATAGTCATCGGAAAGCCCTGGGAGCCTATGGGAATGAGCTTGGAAATCTGGTCGCCCTTTGAATACGGAAAGCCCATAGCTCGCGCTACGTCCTTTACAGAGCCTCGAGCGGCCATTGTACCGAAGGTTCCAATCTGGGCCACCTTATCGTGACCATATTTTTGGCGGGCATATTCCACCATTTCATCTCGACGATTATCGGCAAAGTCCATATCGATATCTGGTGCTGAAGGTCGGTCTGGGTTTAAAAATCTTTCGAATGGAATTTCGTATTCAAGTGGATTGATGTTGGTGATACCGCAAAGGAATGTAATCATCGAACCAGAAACTGAACCTCTAATATTTGTTAGAATTTCGTGTGTTCGGGCATAGAGAAGTAGGTCGGCCACAACAAGAAAATATGGTGAGTAACCTTTTGTGCGAATAACAGTGAGTTCATATTCGACCCGCTCGAGCACCTCGGGAGTTTTTTCAATTCCTCTTTTTTCAAAGCCTTCATATACAACTCGTCTTAATTCATCATCCGCATTTGTGCCTTCGGGTAAAATCATTTTTGGAAAAACCCATTTTCCAAGTTCGAGATTTACATTACACATCTCTGCAATTTTTACAGAGTTCTCGAGTGCGTCTGGTTCATCTTTAAAAAGTTTTACAGCTTCTTCTTGTGTAAGGAAAGAAAAATCAGCATCTTCATCTTCGCCTGTGTCTCGCAAGCTTGTATTTTTTTGAATAGCAATAACTGTGTCGCGAGCTCGTTTATCATCTTTTTTTAAATAGTACACATCGGAGGCAGCAACGATTGGAACATTTTGCGCTCGTGCAAATTCAATTAGTTTTCGCATTCCCGCTTCATGTCCAGAAATTTCAGGATGGTGAGTGATTTCAATATAAAGATCATCTTTGTAAATTTTTTTGAAAAAAGAAAGTGCCTCTTCTGCTTTTTCTAAATTATTATGATTGAGAGCATTTATTATTTCATTATTAAATGATGGGAGTATGGCAACAAGTCCTTCATTTAATTCTTCAATTAATTCTCTGTCGATACGAGGTTTGTAGTAGAAGCCTTCAAGGTTGGAACGCGTGACAAGTTTTACAAGGTTTCGATAACCCGTCATATCTTTTGCAAGCAAAACTATGCGGGTGTGTTTGTTGTCGAGTCGATGTTCTTTGTCGAGTCTTGTGCGAGCGGCGATATAAAAATCAACACCAATAATTGGTTTGATTTCTTTTTTTGTACATTCTTGAATAAATTCAATTGTGGCATACATATTGCCGGAGTCGGTAAGGGCAATAGCATTCATCCCGTCATTTTTTGCAGTTTTTATAAGCTCATCAACTTTTGGGAGGGCGTTGAGAAGGGAGTAATGACTATGGGTATGTAGGTGGATGAAGCGGTTCATTGATTTGTACAGTATAATAGAATTGTTATGAAACTCCAAAGGGGAAATTTTGTAGGAATCGATGAAGTGGGGCGCGGGCCTTTGGCGGGGCCTGTGGCTGTTTGTGCATTCTTGTGGTTTGGGAACCGAGTTCCCAAAGAATTGAAGGGGATTAAGGATTCGAAAAAAATAAATGAAAAGAAAAGGGAAGAATGGTATGCGAAAATTTTAGAATTTAGAAAAGAGGGGAAGTGTGATTTTAGAGTTGTGTATAAGTCTGCAAAATATATTGATAAGTGGGGGATAAGCCGTGCAATAAAAGAGGCTTTAAAAAGTGCCCTGACTCCCCTGCCCTTAAATTCAAAAAAAGTTACAGTGCTTTTAGATGGTGGTTTGAAAGCACCTAGTGAATATTTAAATCAAGAGACAATAATAAAAGGTGATATGAAGGAAGCTGTGATTAGTGCTGCATCAATCATGGCAAAAGTTTCTCGCGATAGACTTATGAAAAATTTGGGAACTCGGTTCCCAAAATATGGATTTGAAATTCATAAGGGGTATGGGACGGTCGCGCACCGCAAAGCGGTGCGCGACTTTGGGATGTGTGAGGAGCATAGGAGGACATATATACATGAATAATTTTTAATTTCAAACTTCAGATCCCCGGAGTACCGAGGACGACACAAAATATAGTCATGGGTACATTCCTTATTTTGTGTCGATTTTTAATTTTCACGTCCCAGTTTATTGCATTATCTGGGATAAATAATGTTTAAATGTAAAAAAATGGAATTTTCAATGTCATTCCCGCCTTCGTGGGAATGACAAGAGAATTGGTTTGACAGAAAGGTGTGCCGGCGTTATAGTTTCTTCCGGAATTCAAACTTGTTATTTTTATGAATACGAACTATTACAATATCGTTATTGGTGTGGGTGCTTTTTTGTGCATTAGCATGGCGCTCTTTAATTATGTAAAAATATTTCGCTCCTGTAAAAAGGAGGTAAAGGAGAAATTGAGGACGGGTTCTACTCCTGTGGAAATCATTAATGGATTTTTCCGGGTCAAGAACAAATTGGGCTCGGATACCTTAACTCTTTCTCGTCAACACAAAGGCAGAAAGGTAGGGAGAATAATAGATGTCGAAGTGCCCAAACGTTTGTTTGATCGGGTTGAAATTGGTACTTTGTACCATTTTTATTACAACCGCGAAAATCACGAAATCCACTTTGACGAAGTGGAGAAAACGCCATCAAAGAGGCATTCCGAGGGGTCTTTAATCTCAAGAGAAACTATGAGAATAAGAAACTTCTGGATGCAGAGGCGCATTCTCGATGGATTAAATCGTTGATTTTATCACCGTGGAAATTTGAACCAGCAGGTTCAAATTTCCACGGTGTTTTTCTTCTAAAGCAAATTTTGTAGTCAAAATTTGCTTGGGCGAACAATTGTACCCAATTGTTTTAGCCTTGATTTATATTTGATACCGTGTATAAT
>JBAXIZ010000045.1:0-5213 GCA_037138095.1 bacterium | reverse complement strand
GTTAGTGAAGTTATTGACCTAGGAAAAGATAGAATGATTAAAGTTCTTTCAGATGATGGTGAATCAAAGAAGGTTAAAGGAGAGATAGAATATGCTTTCACAAACAAGCGTGTTGCCACAGTACGTGTGGGGGATAAAGTTATAAAAGGTCAGCTTATGACAGATGGTTCTGCTGATATTGATGAAGTGTTCAAATATGGTGGAAGAGAAGCGACACAAAATTATATTATTTCTGAAGTGAATAAACTTTATGAACTTCAAGGTGAGACAGTCTCTAGAAAACATATTGAAGTTATTGTTAAACAAATGTTCTCACGTGTACGTGTGAAAAAAGCAGGTGATACATTATTTACAGAAGGAGAGTTACTAGAAAATGCAGCACTTCATGAAGAAAATGAAAGAATAATTGCAGAAGGTGGTGAGCCAGCAGTTGGTGATGCTGTGGTGATGGGTATTACAGAAGTTTCACTTTCACGAAGATCATTCCTTTCAGCTGCTTCATTCCAACACACAACTCGAGTGCTTATACAAAATGCAGTTCGAGGTAATGAAGATCAACTTCGAGGACTTAAAGAAAATGTTATTATCGGACGACTTATTCCAGCAGGTACTGGTTTCCCAGGAAGTAAGAAGCATAAAATGATCGCCGATTTGCAAGAAGAACTACGAAAGGTCTACAAGACAGATACGATAATTAGAGACGAGGAGTAGAAGAAGACGCAAGTAAATTATTGTCTCGTGTATATTTTTTGGAACACGAAGAAAATCAGCTGATTTTCTTCTCTGTACGGTGCCGTCGCACCTCCCAAGTTTCCAAAAAACATACACATTCGACAATAATTTACGATTAGCTTGGAGAGTGAGGGAAGAATAACAACAATCCAAATAATAATGTCCAATGTTGATACAATAAAAGAACGTTTGAGTATTGTAGATGTACTTTCATCGTATATTAAACTTGAGCACTCAGGCGTCAATTTTAAGGCGAGATGTCCTTTTCATAATGAAAAGACACCATCTTTCTTCGTATCTCCAGATAGAAATAATTATTATTGTTTTGGTTGTGGTGCAAAAGGAGATATATTTTCTTTTGTTGAACAATTTGAAGGAGTTGATTTTCGAGGCGCTTTAAAAATGCTGGCAGAAAAAGCTGGCGTCACTTTAGACTACGAGCCGAGAGAGCAGGGAGATGAAAAAGAAATATTATATTTCTTGATGGAAAAATCAATGAAGTTGTATGTTCTCGAACTTGAAAAAAATACGAAAGCTAAAGAATATTTGCTCGGGCGTGGAATTTCAGAAAATACAATTAAAGAATGGCAAATAGGATATTCTCCAGACGATTGGCATTTTACAGAAATGGCTTTGAAAAAAGAATTTAAAATCGAGGATATTGAAAAGGCTGGGCTTATTAAAAAAGGAGATAAAGGTTACTATGACAGATTCCGCGGACGAATAATGTTTCCACTTTTTGATACAACTGGCAGAATAGTTGCTTTTTCTGGTCGCGCATTTGGACAGTCGGATGAGGTGGCAAAATATTTAAACAGTCCTGAAACTCCAATATTCAGTAAGTCTGCTGTTTTGTATGGATTACATAAAGCTAAAGGGGGAATTCGTGAAAAAGATTATTCAATTCTTGTGGAAGGGCAGGTGGATTTGCTTATGTCGCATCAGGCTGGTTTTTCAAACACTGTAGCAACTTCGGGTACAGCTCTTACGGAACAGCACTTACATATATTGAAGCGTTTCTCAAACAGAATTATGGTTGCCTATGATGCCGACGGTGCTGGCTGGCGTGCTTCAAAACGAGCTTGGGAGATGGGCCTTTCTTTGGGTATGGAAATTAAAATTGCAGAAATTCCAGATGGTTTCGACCCAGCAGATTTGATTTTGAAAGATAAAAATATGTGGGTGGAGGCTTTGAAGAATTCAGAGCATATTGTTGATCTTTGTATCGAAAAAGTAAAAAGTGATATTAAGGATACTCGGCTTCTAAGTAAGCGTATTCGAGAAGAAGTTTTACCATATGTTGCAAATATCGAAAGTAATATGGAGCAATCGCATTATGTTAAAAAAATATCAGAACTCGGAGATTTTTCTATTGAGTCTGTTATGTAAGATTTGCAAAAAATAAAACATTCACAAGAGCCTGTCTTCGGAAAGGATGCAGGGGGAGAAGGTGATAAAGTACTTCACAAAGGTTCTTTGGAAAGGAAGATTTTGGGAATATTATATTGGCAGGGAAAAAGCTCTGAACCTCAGGTTGATTTAGATTTTATAAAATCTGAATTGAAAAGAATTCTGGGCCAAAGTGAGCTTGAAAAAATTGAAGTTGAGCTCAAAGATTCAGTTTCGGATATGATCTTTGAAGCAGAGTCATATTATCCTAAAAATGAACTTTTGAAGAAGGATATTATTGAGCTTTTGAAACAATTAGAAATTGAAGATTTAAAGAAGGTGTTTTCTATGAAAATGAAAGAGCTTGCACAAGCTGAAAAAGATGGAAGAAATGAAGAGGTACAAATATTATCAATGGAATGGCAGGGCATTTCTAAAAAATTAAATGATTTAAAAAAACCCTCAACATAATAATGACATTTTTAAAATTAATAGTATAATTATTTCCATATTATGCCAACTCCAAAGAAAAAAAATAATAAAGCTCGTATAAAAAAACAAACAAAAATTTTGAAAAAATCAAAACCCCTAGCCGGTCAGGCAGCAAAAAAAGCTAAAGTAGTAGTGAAG
Organism: bacterium; assembly: GCA_037138095.1. Classification (GTDB taxonomy): domain Bacteria; phylum Patescibacteriota; class Minisyncoccia; order Phycocordibacterales; family CAIZIN01; genus CAIZIN01. The sequence continues at coordinate 2,462 of JBAXIZ010000045.1, read as the reverse complement.
AATAAAAAGCTACATAAAGAAACTAAAAAGGTAATAAAAAAACCTGTAACTAAAACTGTTTCAAAAACTGTCAAAAAGGTAGTTTCCCCTAAGGCTAAAATTGTAGAAAAAATTGTAGAAGCTCCCATTAGAGTCGTCCCCCCTGCTGTTATTCCAAAAAACAAAGCTTGGGAATTAAAGGCTGTAAAACTTATTGATAAAGGCAAGGACAGAGGTTTTGTTACATATGATGAAGTGTTGAAGGAGTTTCCTAATATAGAAAGTGATGTTGATTTTCTCGATGAGCTTTATAGTAAGCTTACAATATCTGGAGTAGACATTGTGGAAGGGGGAGGTCTTTTGGATCTTGATACTATTTCTGGTGCGAAAGACAAACATATATATACTCGAAATCAAGATTCTCAATATGATTCAATTCAAATATATTTGAAAGAAATAGGGCAGTATCCTTTGATTCACGCCCATGAAGAAAAAGAACTTGCCAGACGAATTCTTGATGGTGATGAAGAGGCAAAAAATTTACTTGCTCGTGCAAACCTACGTCTTGTTGTTTCTATTGCTAAAAAATATGTAGGTAGAAGCGCCGACCTTACATTGCTCGATCTTATTCAAGAAGGTAATCTCGGTCTTTTTAAAGCTGTGGATAAATTCGACTGGACTAAAGGTTTTAAATTTTCAACTTATGCAACTTGGTGGATTCGCCAAGCTATAACGAGAGCGCTCGCCGACCAATCACGAACAATTCGTGTGCCTGTGCATATGGTGGAGACAATTGCAAAATATAAACAAGTAGTACGAAGACTTACTATCGACCTTGGTCGTGACCCAATGCCAGAAGAGATCGCCACAGAGATGGGTCTTGATGTTGAAAAAATTTATACAATCGAAAAAATTGATCAAAGTACAATTTCACTTGAGTCTCCTGTGGGCGAAGATGGAGATGATGGAAAATCAACTCTTGGAGATTTTATAAAAGATGAATCAATCCTTTCGCCAGATCAAGAATCTTCACGAAGAATTCTTGCCGATCAGGTAAAAGAAATTCTCGGTGACCTTTCAGAAAAGGAGCGAAGAATTCTAGAAATGCGACACGGACTTACAGACGGAATTCAGCATACTCTCGAAGAGGTGGGAAAGAAATTTGGAGTTACTCGAGAACGTATTCGACAAATCGAAGCTAAGGCACATGAGAAAATACGACAGCATGATAAGATCAATCGACTAAAAAATTACTAAGAACTAGTGGGTAGTTGGTAGTGAGTAGTTGGTAGATGAAATCCAAAAGCGATTTTCCTTCGGAAAATCGCTTTTGTTTTAAGAAAAGAAAAACTCAACCGGTGTGGTTGAGTCTTAGAATTTTTTGAGAACTTATCTGATTCGTTTGAGACCTTCTTCGAAATTTCTGATGGTCTCACCTTCTACTTGTGCGACAAATTTTATAAAGTCCCTTCGCGAACGCCGGTTGAACCTTTCCATTTGAGCTAGTGTTTCTTTGTCGTTGCTCGAATCAACCTGTCTCGGTCTCTTCTTTGGGGCGGTACTTTTTCCCCCAGCACCCTTTTTGCTTTTCCGTCCAGTTTTCATATCTATTTTCAATATTAAACATTTAATTATTTTTTGCAAGTTTTGGTATAATACTATTGTTAGTTAACACTCCCAATTTGTCATTCCCGCGGAGGCGGGAATCCAGTCTGCAGAATTCAAACTTGGATCCCCGCATTCGCGAGGATGACATAAAGAGAGTAATTTGTATAAGTATTAAAATTATGAAAACAAAGAAAATTATTGTAAATGACAAAATGCAAAAAAAGTATGAGTATGAGCTTGTTGAAAAGGAGGGGGAAAATTTTGATAAAGAATTCAAACCAGACTTAACTCCGAAACAAATGCTTGAGCTCGGAGTTTTCGGCGGGGTATATATGAGAGATTGCATAAACGAGTTTCCAAAGGATTGGTTTACAAAAGCAAAGTTTGCTCCGAAAGAAATCAAAAAACATTTGAAAGAATTGAACTTTTTTAAAGTAAATGCTAGTCAGTCACTTTCTGTTTGGAAAGAAAAAGGCTGGATTCACAAGGGCGATCCAAGAGGCTGGTTCCAATGGTATTGCCGTTATTATATGGGCCGTAGACTCGCCGATGAGGATAAAACACAGATAAGACGCTGGAAGGCTATGAAGCGTCACCTAGGGCAAATTAGGGCCAACTGCAGGCCTTCAGATGTCTTTTGCCGTCCCCGCCAGCGCCAAGCCCTCCTCCATTGGGCATATGATTCTCGAAAGTTATAAAAAACATTAAAAATCGAAACGTTCGATAGATCGAACGTTTCGATTGTTGAATGCTTTGATTCGATAGACCGAACGTTTCGGTTTTTAAATTTTCAATCGTAATATTAAAATACTAAATCAGAAACTCTTTGATTCGATAGACCGAACGTTTCAGTTATAAATCATGAACTATAATAT
>JBAXIZ010000044.1:0-5230 GCA_037138095.1 bacterium | reverse complement strand
CAAGACGAATATCACCTTTCGTTGCCTGTAAATATGTCCGTGTATTTAATGAGTGATGAAAAGTTTAGAGAAGGAGCAAAAGAAAGTGATCCGGCTTCTTGGAAGTATTGTTTTCTGCTTAGGGATCAAAGTGACGGAAGGGTATATATAAATGCTGATGTATTCAATGTTCTTCCTGATAGTGCAAAATCAATAATGAAGCATGAGTTAGCCCACATTGTGACGGGGCAACTTGTGAGCAATATCGATACATATAAAAAATCCTTTATTCTCGAAGAAGGAATAGCTGGGCTTGATAACGCCACAAAGATACTCGTTTCAAAGCTAAAGAAAGAAAATGGTAAAGAAATTCCAAATCCGTTAGATATAAAAACGCTAGCATATTTAAAATCTCTAGGAGCAGATACTAATGTTGAGCCATTTACCGAGCAAATTCCGTATTTGGTGCTTTTTAGTTTTTTGGAATTTTTAAAGGAAAAGAACGGAACAGGGAATATGATTGAAGTTTATAAAAAATTAGAGAGCGATGTTTCACTTGAAGATGCTTATAAGGAGCTTTGTGGAGTTTCTTTGGCAGAAATGCAAAATGAATGGCGAGAGCAACTGTATAAAAGTTTATAAAATTAATTTAAATACAAAACCTTAAAATCCACCACTGATTTTACCATCAAAAATATCAAGGTTTTAACTTGATATTTTGTTTATTTAGGTTTTGAAAAAAATTAATTCTCTTTTACCCACCTTGCTAAATCTGGATAGACTTCCTCTAATAACTTCCCTTCTGCATTAACAGAAGCTCCTGCTTCCAACCATGTACCTTCTGAATCCATAAGTACGCGTTCATTGGCTATCATTATTGGGATTACTTCATCACCACTTAACCCAAGATTGTCTATTTTTGCTACCCACTGATCATATTCTTCTCTAGTTGAAAATTCAAATTTTGGTTTTACGACACCTACTGGTTTTGGTCCTTCCATACCCATAATATTTTGATTAAAATTGTAATAATATAAATTGTACTACATATATAATTTCTATTCAAGCCCTTGAATTGTTCTTTAGGGGCTTAGGCCTAGCACCTAATAGTTGGTGTGGTATAATGCGGACATTAGCAAATAATTGAAAGACCCCAAAACAGAATTTCAATTTTTGATTATGGGCCTAATTTAGAATGTGGATCATCATGGATTGCCGATCAGGTCGGCAATGACAGAGGATAGCGGGATTACAGAAGGGAACATAATCAAGGATTGAATCGCTTTTGGGTTTAATTAAAATAATGATAAAAAAAGAATTTTCATTGGAGGTTGGCGGTAAAAAACTTACTGCTGAATTTAATGATCTTGCCGACCAGACAAATGGTTCGGTAATTATGCGATATGGTGAAACTGTTGTTTTGGTGACTGCTTGTATGGGTAAAAATGAAAAAGATAGTGACTTTTTCCCTCTAACTGTTGATTTTGAGGAAAAGTTTTATGCTTCTGGAAGAATTTTGGGAAATAAATATCAAAGACGAGAAGGAAAAGCTTCAGATGAAGCAATTCTTTCCGGCCGAATCATCGATCGAACAATCCGTCCACTTTTTGCTCAACATATTCGACGTGAAATTCAAGTTGTGGCCACCACTCTTTCAATTGGTGAAGATGATCCAGATGTTTTGGGTCTTATTGGCTCATCCCTAGCACTCGGTACATCTGACATCCCTTGGGGTGGTCCTGTTTCGGGCATACGACTTGCTTCATTTAAAAATCAAGAAGGTTTTACAATAAACCCAATGCTCGGTTTTGAAGAAACTCCTGAATATTTAATGGAAATGTTTGCTTGTGGAAAAGATGGAAATATAAACATGATCGAAGTGGCTTCAAAAGAAATTGGTGAAGATTTTGCAGAAAAGGCTTTGGAAAAAGCAAAAGAAGAAATTGAAAAAATTCAAGTTTGGCAAAAAGAAATAATAGCCGAGATTGGAAAAAAGAAAATTGAAATTCCAGCTCCAGAATTACCGGCTGAAGTCTTAGCACTTTTCGCAGAAAAAATTGAACCAAAAATTTATGGCGCAGTGTTTACAGGTACGGCTGGCAAAGATGGAATTCACGCAATAGAAGAGGAGTGGGTGGAAATGCTTAAAACAAGTGGAATCGAAGGCCTAAACGGAGTCGGCCAAGGTAAAATAATTAAAACAGCGATGGTGTATATTGAAAACAGAGTTGATGAAATAATTCACAAAGGTGCAATCGAAGAAAATAAAAGAGCAGATGGGCGAGGATTTGATGATGTGCGATCTCTTTTTGCTCAAGCTGGAGGAATTTCAAATATAATTCATGGTGCTGGAATATTTTATCGAGGAGGAACACATATGCTTTCAATGCTAACACTCGGTGGCCCACAAGATGCTATTACTGTTGAAGGTGCAGAAAATTCTGCATCAAAACATTTTATTCACCACTATAACTTTCCACCATATTCAGGAGGGGAGCCGGGAAGAATGGGAGGTACAAACAGAAGAATGATTGGTCATGGTATGCTTGCAGAAAAAGCTTTGAGAGCTGTGGTGCCAGAAAAAGCAGATTTCCCTTACACTATTCGCCTTGTTTCAGAATCAATGGCTTCAAATGGTTCAACATCAATGGCCTCTGTTTGTGCTGGGTGTATTGCAATGATGGATGGAGGAGTACCGATCAAGGCTCCTGTGGCTGGTATTGCGAGCGGTCTTATGATGAAGGACGAAAATACTTACAAAGTTCTTACAGATATTCAAGGTCCTGAAGATGAATTTGGTGATATGGATTTCAAAGTGGCTGGAACACGAGCGGGGATCACAGCAATTCAAATGGATATTAAAGTGGACGGAATTCCAATTCCAATTCTTTCTATTGCTTTGCAAAAAGCAAAAGAAGCTAGATTTAAAATTCTTGATGTGATGAGTGGAGCTATCGCACTTCCTCGAGAAAATATTTCTCCAAATGCTCCAAAGATTTTGACACTTATGATCAACAAAGAATTGATTGGATCTGTGATAGGCCCCGGTGGTAAAATGATTAAAGAAATTCAAGAAAAAACTGGTGCAGAAATTAATATTGAGCAAGATGGAACTGTTTTCCTAATTGGTAAAAATGGATCTGCAGAAAAAGCGCGCGAGATAGTGTATAATTTAACTAGAGAATTTAAACCCGGCGAAAGATTTATGGGGAAGGTAACTCGGCTTATGGACTTTGGTGCTTTTGTCGAGTTTGCTCCCGGCTCTGAAGGTATGGTGCACGTTTCAGAAATCGCACCTTTCCGTGTGAACAGAATTACAGATGTGTTGAAGGAAGGAATGGAAGTTCCTGTTATAATAAAAGAGATTGATGAAAAGAAGAGAATTAATTTATCAATAAAATCTGCGGATCCTAGCTTTATAAAAAATCCATATGGAACCACAACAAACGGGGAACAGCCAAAATAATAATAATGATCAAATAAAAATTATTCCTACACCGAGTGGGGGTGTTTCTCCAGTATCAAATTCGACAGCTCCGGTTTACACACCTCCTGCATCGACTCCAGCTTTTGTTCCAACTTCCACTCCAAAATCAGAAGAAACAACTTTCAAACCAAATACTGGTATGAATATTTCTTCAGAACAAAAGTCGGAAGAGAAAATTGTTTTTGAACCACAAAGCAAAATTTCGATTAGTCCACTCCACACATATGCTGATGATATAAAAAATACTATCAAAGATGATGGTCTGTCGATGGCAAAAATTGCTATGGCTGAAGTAAAAAAACAAGAAGCTCAAGAAAAGGTTGAAGAGGAGTTGAGTCCAACATCAGAAAAGAATAAAAAAATTATTGGAATAAGTTTGGGAATTTTGCTTCTTGCTGTGCTTGGAGTTTTTGGTGCTTGGTATTTTGTTGGTATTAAAAAAGCGCAAAATATCTCGTCTATACCAGCACATATGCAGTCAATAATTCCTTATGATGAAGGGTTTACCGTTATATTAGATACAAGTGAGCGTTCAAAAATTGTGGAAGGTGTTAATTCTGCAAAAAAACAATCTTATGATAAGAATACGGCGGTTGTTTACATTCCATTTATGGAAAATACTGGTACCACAACTTCTCCGATAAACACGGAAAGGTTTTTGTCTTTATTGCAGACCCGAGCATCTTTGGCGATGGTGCGTTCATTCGGTACGAGCTTTATGTTTGGTCTTAATAGAAATGCTGGCCAAACAAATTCTTTCCTTATTTTAACTTCAGATTCATTTAATCAAATGTATGCCGGAATGCTTGAATGGGAGCCTGCGATGGCCGATGATATTGGTGATTTGTTTTTCACAAAAGATGATTTGGTGGAGGCGCCGGCAGTGGCTTCAACTTCCCCACTTAAAGTGGCGACAAATACAGTTGCGACAAGTACTACAGCAACAAGCAGTATTGCTACAACCACTATTGTTCTAGCTTCCTCAACTCCAGCAACAAGTACGGTTCCTGAAATGAGTCTTGTTGAACAGAAAGCATTTAAGTCAAGATATATTATTGCAAACTCTCTAGTATTTAAAGATGAGGTTTTGAATAATAGGGATATGAGAGTGCTCAGGACTGTTTCGGGGAAGACATTGATGTATTATACGTTTATTAATGACAAAATTGTCCTAATTGCAAAAGATTTCAACACTTTAGATGAAGTTGCAAAAAGGCTTGCCACAAGTCAATTTAAACAATAGAATTAGCTTACAGCTGTCATTCCTGCCCCCGCATTGTCATTCTTGCGAATGCGAGAATCCATGAAATGAATGCAATGGGTGGATCCTCGTATTCACGAGGATGACAACAGGGAGAAAATTGGCATATTACTAAATAAATTAAAACCGTATGAAGGATATAAAACACTACAAAGAAATATTAGAAAATCAGAAAGCTCAATTAGAGATAGATCTTTCTGGAGTGGGGCGTAGAGACCCAAAAAATCCAAATGATTGGGAAGCTACAGTCACCGACTTGGATGTGTTGCCTGCAGATGAAAATGATGTGGCGGATATGTTTGAAGAGCTTGAGGAAAACAAAGCTTTGATCAATGCTCTTGAGGCACAGCTTCGAGAAGTTGAAGGAGCGTTAGCAAAAATTGATACAGATAAATTCGGTGTTTGTGAAGTTTGTGGAAAAGAAATCGAAGAAGACCGAATGGTAGCAAACCCTTCCGCAAAAACTTGCAAGGAGCACTTGGGGTAGATATAACATATAACAT
>JBAXIZ010000043.1:0-5251 GCA_037138095.1 bacterium | reverse complement strand
GAGCCCCATACTCACAGGAACCATTGATTGTATTTGTAAATAGGGTTTATTTTCAACACTTACACCATCCACATTCTCGGATTCTTGAGTTACAACCTTATTTTCTAAAAGTTTTTCTCCTGTTTTTGCAGCGAATCCCCCACCCATTGAAATTCCATAAAATTTAATGTTTTGCTTGACATCTTTTTCCGAGGCTGTTTTTTCAGTAACAAATTCAGAATAAAGTCTTCCCATATATTCATAAGAATCTTTTTTAAGATTATCTGAAAAATCTGTAGATATTTCACCAAATGTATTTGTGGGCATTCCTAAAGTAAATACTTCAAAATCTTCAGGTTCCAAACCTTGCTGTAAAGCTTTTATTGCCGATGGTAATCTTTTTATTATCTGATGCATAGCCTCCTCAGTAAAAGCAAAAGCATCTCCATGTGAATACGCAAAAGCAGAACCAAAAATAAATTCAAGTTTTTTATTTTTAGTAATTTCCTCATCTGTATTCTCTATATTAAATACCTGATCTCCTTTATAATTTTTTTTAAATAATTTTTTTGCTATATCCTGTAACCTAACTACGGTCCAGGGAAATGAAGCCTTTAATTCCTTTGATGAATATACATCACTATTTGTTAAAGATTGTTCTAAAAACACATCAAAGATTTCTTTTAATTTTTCAATTCTTTCTGGATTATCCTCGAATTTTTCTTTATATAAAGAAATAACAGCCTCAGCTTGAGGTAGTGATATTTTTGCTGTAGGCTTTTGCTCAATTCTTTTAAAATTCTCCATAACTTAGTTTTTTATTCCCACCAAAGCTTGTATCCTCTCCTCCACCGGTGGATGTGTGCTAAACAACTTTGCAACACCTTTCATTGCCTTACCGCCAAATGGGTTTGAAATAAACATATGAGCTGTGGCATTTGAAGCTTTTTGCATCGGCTGACTATATGTACTAATTTTCTGCAAAGCGTTTGCTAAGCCTTCTGGATATCGTGTGAGAAGTGCACCGGAAGCATCTGCCAAAAATTCTCGCTTTCGAGAAATCGCAAGCTGAATAATTGTTGCAATGATCGGCGAAAGAATTATAAAAACAACTCCCACAATCATAAGTGCACCGTTCCCTTTATTTTCACTATCTCGCCCACCAAAAAGTGACATTCTTAAAAACATATCGGCAAGCATTGCAATAAAGCCGACAAGCACCACGACCACAGTAGAAAGCAAAATATCCCTATTCCCAATATGTGCAAGTTCGTGAGCAATAACTCCCTCAAGCTCATTTCTATCAAGCATTTGCAAAAGACCCGTTGTGACAGCCACAGCTGAATGTTCTTTGTTCCTTCCTGTTGCAAAAGCATTTGGAGCTGAATCACTTATGATATAAAGCCGAGGTTTTGGAAGGCCTGCAGTAATGGAAAGATTTTCGAGAATTCGATGAATCTCTAAATATTCAGTTTCGCTCGCCTCTTTTGCTCCGGTTGAGGCCAAAGCAATCTTATCTGAAAACCAATAGCTCGTAACATTCATCACTACGGAAAATATAATTGCAAAATAAAGTATTGCAGGATTGTTGTAGTAGTAGCTCACGAAATATCCGATGGCGACGATAATAGCGAGGAACACAGCCATTAGGAGCCATGTCTTTCTTGTGTTTTCACTTTGGTGTGTGTATAGGGTCATGATGTTTCTCTGCTTATGTCATTCCCGCGAAGGCGGAAATCCATGGATCACACATAATTTCTTGCTAGAAATTTGTTCGATCCCGACTCACGCCGTCGCGTTCCGTCTTTGAATCATGCCCCACATGATTTAACCTCGCATTCGCAAGGATGACAATGCGGGTTCAGACTTGGATCCCCCGAGATTACTCGAGGATGACAGAAATAATACTTTTAATTAAAACTGCACATTCACAGGCTTCTGTGCTTCGTCGTTATCCGCAAGATCAAACAATTCCATTTTTGCAAAATTGAAGATACTTGCAATAACATTTCCAGGGAAAGATTCGATTGCTATGTTTAAATCTCGAACATTACCGTTGTAAAATCTTCGGGCTGATTGAATTTTATTTTCTGTATCTGAAAGTTCTCGTTGAAGTTCCAAAAAGTTTGTATTCGCTTTCAAATCTGGATACGCCTCTGAAATAGCAAACAAAGATTTCAATGTTCCAGTTAAAGCATTTTCTGCTTCGCCTTTTTCTGCAAGCGAACCGCCGGCTTGCATTGCTTTACTTCGCGCTTCAGAAACTTTTTCAAAAGCTCCAGATTCGTGAGTTGCATAACCCTTTACTGTATTTACTAAATTTGGAATAAGGTCATATCGTCTTTTAAGCTGTACTTCAATATCTGCCCAAGCCTCTTTTGTTCGATTTACATAAGAAACAAAACGGTTGTAAGCAAGCACCGCCCACAAAACCAAAAGCACAATAACACCAACGATGATATATAAGATAGACATAATAAAATAAGTTTAATTTATAATACCCTTATATTATAACAAATTGAATGAGAAAAGCATTAAAACTAAGTTTTCCTAATAATTTTTAATTTCAAATTTTTAATTTTTAAATAATATCTAAATTTTATAATTTTTAAATTTTGGACTTAAAGGTCTGCGTGGGTCTGCGTTCAGTCTGCGGGATGTTTGCAAATAATGAAGTATTCTCTTCATTATTTACAAACATCCAAAGCTGTGCTAGAGTTTCTCTCGGAATAAAGTAATGCCCTTCTTAAGTAAGATTTTGGCAAAACCAAGTTCCATAAACATCAAAACAAAATAGAAAAAACTGTATGTTAAGAAAAGCAGGTATTGTGATAAAACCCAAAACCGGGAAGCCCGGCAAAATTCAACTCAACACCACCTGTCTAATCACAGATGTGTTAGAAATCATCAAGCGTTTAGGATTCGTCCCGACACCACACGATAAAATGCACCCTGAACTTGCGAAAGGACAGGACAATATCGTGATTTCCATCCACCGGCCCGAACCCCATCCCAAAAACAACAAGCCTTCCTTCCCCGGTTACATCACCGGTGGTGGAAAAATCCATATGGTCATTGGGGAAAATGAAACCCTGCCGATGCTTACGGAAATTGCCGTGAGCCAAGCAGCCTAGGGTTCAACCCCAACCACTCGAATGCCGAGTTCCTCCAAGGAACTCGGCATTTTTTTATTCCCAGTAGTAGATTTTCAACTCACAAAAATGGCTACATTTTTGCAGGTTAATAATTCATTATTAACAAGTTGAAAATTCACTACTGGGTTTACCCATAACCCATGACTCTATTTGCATTTAATCCCCACTTCTGCTAATATGATATCTAAATGAGTATTGCTACTATATTACCCTATATACAAATCGTTATTTCCGTACTTCTTATTGCGGGCGTTCTTTTGCAATATAGCGCAGCGGGCGTAGGCGGAGCACTTGGTGGTTCAGACAGTTTTGAAGCTGGATACCACACTCGTCGCGGATTTGAAAAATTCCTTTTCAACGCAACTATAATTCTTGCAATTCTTTTTGCAGCAACATCACTCGTTTCATTTCTTTACTAAATAATACACAAATTAGTTTTTTACAAACTATTAGTGTTCTATCATTTTATCTATCGTGAAAAATAGAATAGCATCTATATGCGAATTAATTCGCAAGGCAGTCGCCTCATTTAGCTTAGGTGAAAAATTTGTTTTTGGGCTATTATTAATAATAGCCTTACTTACAGCTTTCACCACAATACACAGTGTTAATTCACTTTTTCTAACAGAAATTCCTAAAAAAGGAGGCTCTTTTACTGAAGGTGTTATTGGTACAGCTAGATATATAAATCCGATTCTTGCTTTCTCTGATACAGATAGAGATCTTTCATCTTTAATTTACTCAGGACTTTTAAAAGCAAAACCAGATGGAACTTTTGTTCCAGATCTTGCTTCAGATTATTCTATATCTAATGACGGAAAAACATACACTTTCAATATAAGAGAGGATGCGGTATTTCACGACAACACACCAGTCACAGCCGATGATATTATTTTTACAATACAAAAAGTTCAAGACTCAAGTTTGAAAAGTCCAAAGAGAGCAAACTGGGATGGAGTTACAGCTGAAAAAATTAGTGACAAATCTATAAAATTTACGCTCAAACAAGCTTATGTACCTTTCATAGAAAATACAACATTGGGAATTTTACCAAAACATATATGGAAAGACGCAGGAACAGATGAATTTTCATTTAGTCAGTTCAATATAGAACCAATAGGCTCTGGCCCATATAAAATTTCAAAGGTAACAAGAAATAGTTCCGGTATCCCAGCAAGCATAACACTTGAGTCTTTCAATCATTACGCATTAGGTACACCTTATATAAGTTCAATCAAATTCAATTTTTACCAAAACGAAAAAACTTTAGTTGATGCTTATAAAAATGAAGATTTTAAATCATTCCATTCAATATCTGAAGACAATGCTTTAATTCTTGAAAAAAGTGGTTCAAATATAGAACGCTACCCCCTCCCACAGGTTTTTGCGGTTTTCTTCAATCAAAATCACAATCCAATTTTTACACATAAAGAAGTTCGCCAAGCTTTAAATATGGTGACAGACCGTGGAGCACTCCTTGGTCAAACTCTTCATAGCTTTGGTACAGAGGCAGTAAGCCCGATTCCCCAAGGCCTAGCAAAGAGCACATCAATAAATTCCACAACAAATCAATCCAATGTAAGTGATGCTCAGGCAATTTTAGAAAAAGCCGGGTGGAAGAAAAATGCAGATGGTATATATGAATTGAAAACAAAAGCTAAAACAGAAACTCTTGCATTCACAATTGCAACAGGAGATGCACCAGAACTAAAAGAATCTGCTGAAATTATTAAAAAACAATGGGAAACTCTTGGTGCAAAAATTGATGTAAATGTTTTTGAAATGACAGATCTAAACCAAACAATAATTCGTCCAAGAAAATATGACGCCCTATTTTTCGGAGAAGTAGTCGGGAGAGAATTAGACTTATACGCATTTTGGCATTCTTCACAACGTAATGACCCAGGATTGAACATTTCAATGTACACGAATGCAAATGTGGACAAACTTCTAGAAAATTCACGTATAATAAATGATCAAAGTAAAAGAGCGGTAATATATCAACAGATAGAAAAAGAAATCCTAACTGATATACCAGCCGTCTTTATGTATTCACCCGACTTTATTTATATCTTACCAAAAGAAATAAAAGGTTTTTCTATCGGAAAAATAGTAAT
>JBAXIZ010000042.1:0-5293 GCA_037138095.1 bacterium | reverse complement strand
TTGACCGAAATACTTACTGAGTGCTTATTGCTTGATAGTGGTATTAAGCAAGATGAAGTAAGAGAAATAATGCTTAAACGAGATGCAATTTTAAGAGAACTTACTTTTAGTGATAAACCCAATGCCCCTTTCGTGGCTCAACTATTACAAGCATCATTAGGAGATTCAACGGGGTTGGAAAAGGGAGTTTCTCATGCTTTCAACTCGTTAGGTTATGAGACCACACACATAGGAGGACCAGGTAAACCAGATGGTAAAGCGGTTGCTTATTTAGGACCACTAAACTCACCCGATAACTATTCTATAACATTTGACGCAAAAAGCACTTTAAAAAATAGGATTAAAGCAACCACTGCACATATATCGGGAGTTGACAGACACAGAGATACTTACAATTCTAATTTTGCTTGTGTTGTTGCAATTGATTATGAAGGAGCAGACAACCCTGATTCAGCGGTGAATACAGAAGCAAAAAAACATAAGATTAATCTTATCAGAGCGAAAGATCTAATGATACTTGTATTAATATCCAGTCCGAAACAAATCGGTCTGAAACAGCTAAGGGACTTTTTCGAAAATTGTCATACGGTAATTGAAACAACAACATGGATAAACGAAAATAAAACAAAAAAAGTAACAAGGGGACCTATAAATGAATTACTTGAAGAAGCTTTCAAGTTAATTAAAACAGACACTGAACCAGCTTTTTTAAGCGCCATGCGAATGAGTAATCCTGAATTAAAAAAGCACTCAATTGATTCCCTTAAGTCTCTTGTGGAAAGTATTGAACGGCTGGTTCCAAATTATATTAGCATCTCACATGACAACATTGTTAGTTTACAAGTTCCTCCTGATAAAATTTTGAATGCCATTAACCAAACATTTGCAACAGATGTCCCGTCTGAATTCCGAGATATTTACATAAATGCTTTTTCATCAAAATGAAATGCACTTTTGATGACAGTTCTTTGTAGTTACTCAGATAAGTTCGAATTAATAACTAACATTTTAGCAAATGACAAGAGTAAATATGGAGCTTGTATCTATTGAAAATCTTATAGTTACATTTGACATTTGTTCATCTACATCCATTTTAGAAGATTTGATATTATCCAATAACATAGTGGCATATAGAGATCTTATAATAAAATTATAAGAACATATAATCCGAGAAGCAGAAGTAAGAAATTTCGAAGTCTATAAATTCTTGGGTGATGGATGGATCCTTATTTTTCCGTTAAATTCAATTGATAAAGATTTTATGAATTTTATTTCTTCAATATTTTTATTGTACCAAAAATTGAAAAGACGTTATTTGATCCCTGTTCTTGGTAACATTCCCTCTAATATGGGTTTAACGATGGGTATTGATAAGGGCATATTGACAAGAATTTTTATGAATAAACAGGTTGAATATTTTGGCAGACCAATAAATGTTGCATGCCGATTACAAGGGGCAACAGGTCAAAATAATCAAAATCCAAGTAATAGAGTTCTTCTATCTCGGCCTGCCTATACCTTCTTACGAGATAGAATTGGTATTGACTTTACACCATTCAATCCAGTCTCAGCCAGAAGATCATTAAGAAATATTCAGGGGGGAACTGATTTTCGATGTATGAAATTAGTAATCATCTAACACAAGCGTTGCGCCTTGGTTATTAATCAGAGTATTAAGTAGTTTATATAATAAAAAGAATAAGATAATTTGAGGGCATGAAAAAACAAGATTTACACAAAAGCAGTATTCCAGCCCAGGAAACCATTTGTGTCAAACTTTTGGAAGCCCTCGACAATGGCACGAGAATGAAGGATGTGAATAATCACATCGGTGTATCAGAGACCACCATATACAAGTGGCTAAAAGTTAGAAGAACCAGAAAGAAGAACTGGCAACAGCAAGAGAGCCGAGGAAGACCGAGGAAGACCATCATAGATAAGTCCTTGCCAAAGAGCAATAAAAAGAGGCCAAGTAAATGAGTATTTCGTATCAACCATGAAGGGCTAGTGTTATTATTGAGTTATAAGCAAACCTAAAACACAACAATCATCCAATAACAGCTTTTAATATGGAAAATAGAAAGCACTATGTATAGGCTGAAAATATTAGATTGTAAAACTCTTGATGACAGGCAATGGATGCTATGTAGAGGCAACCTTGCTGAATATTTAGAGAGTTTGAAAAAGGACTTTTACAATTTTTCAATACAAAGAAAGATTGTGAAAAATCAATATCTCGATACAATTGTTACCACAATTAAGCAAGGCGACCCTATACCGCTGATTACATTAACCTATAATGAAACGGGCTTAGAACCAATTGTAGGTGATGATGTGAACATCAACATGGACAATATTGAAATACTGGACGGGCTTCAAAGAACATTTCGGCTATGGGCGCACGACATACTAATAAAAGAGTATGATAAAAGACAAATCGTAGAGCCTACAACTTTTGCCAAAGAAATAAAAAACCAATTTCCAATCTTTTTTGATACAGGCATTTTGTCACTTACAAAGGTTAAAAAATTCTATGCTGAAAATGAATTTCAACAAATCAAGAGCGCCTTTAAAGATTTTGATATTTACTTTATTATATGGGTAAACCTCCCACCTAAAAAAGTAATACACAAAATGCTTGTTCTTAATGCAGGTCAACGAAGTGTAAGCAAAACGCATCAATTTGAACTTTTATTTCTCTATTTATGGGAAGACTTACAAAAGGAACAACTTGGTATTTCTTTATATCGTGAGAAGGATGAAAAAGCCAACAAGATAAAAGGAGGCGAAAGGAATGCAGGAGATTACATGTTCACAACGGTAATTGTTGGGCTTCGTTCATTTTTAGAAAAGAAGCCTCTTCGTGTATCAATTGGCGATTTGGATATTTCTGAGCTTGGCCAAGAGGAAAGTTCAAGAGGAATAAATGAAGAGATTTTTAGTGCCGATTTTATCCGTTCTTTCTTACAGCATGTAAAGGAAATTGATGAGGCCGTAATAACAAAAGAAGGTGATGAAGGCAAAAAGTGGTTTGTAAAGGACACAACACTTTCTGGCATTTTAGCAGGCTTAGGTAAGTATGCGGAAATTAACGAGAACTCAGACATCGATTATTTACTCCAAATCGCAGAGCAAAGCTTTAAGGAGCTACTTCAAAAAACTAAAGATGTTGGGTTCAACTTAGTTGAATTCAAACAGCAATATAATATTTTATCAAGCCGGTCAGTAAACATTGGAAACTTTATTAGAAAAGTTGTAATGAATTATACCATTACACTTCTGCAAGGAGAACAACCATCCTGGGAGAAAATATTCAAGTCAAACCTTAAGGAGGATGTGTTATGATAGGAAGTTTAATACTTAAAAATCTATACAAACTGATTCATCAGCATTATGATTTGAATATTCCTGACTTTGATTTCCAGATTGATGACGATTTCTGGACTAATGATGAAGCTATTGACGAGTTGAAAGGTCATGCTACTATAATTGCTTTACCTAAAATCTTTCAATTGCTTGACGCATTTAAGGAAGTGAAAACGGGCCCGGCATTTATGACTGACGAATATATATCCGTAAGCAACGTGGAACTACTGGATTTTTCACAACCAGATTTCAGAAAACGAAATAGAGCATTTAGCTATTCTGATATGCAATTTGGTTATTTGGCACTAAAAAAGTTGCTAAAAATTAATCCACTTTCAACTATTGACCCTACTTCGCAGGAATACAGAACCTTAATAGATTATGTTGCAACCGCCATTAACAACGGAGAGGATATTAAAGTAACAATCCTGATAAATCACATTCAAAATTCGCATGAAAATTGGGGAGTTTTAATTCACAAATTTGCTCATGCACATAATTCGTTGAGCATTTATTCATATATCTATTACAAAGAGCTTTTACAAGGTGGGAAAATTGAACTTGACCAAAGACTGGATTATACATTATTACATGGTGCAACGACAGCGTTTTCAGGAGCAACAAAATATGAGCAGTATTTTGAGGTTTTTGATATCATAAATGAATTAAATCACTCGACCGAAACAATAACTAGATTTCTTAAATTATATCACATCCTTGAATACCTGGTTTATAGAAGAGAGTTAGTCGAAGTTGAGCAAAAGGCAAGAAATAACCGGACATTTATACGTGAAATTCATGGCTTTACTGGTAAGGCTCAACCTGATAAAGAGTTTGACGTTTTTAAAAAGAATTTCAAAAAAATATTTGAGGCTGAAATTGCAGCAGGAGTATTTCAATTGAACCCATTGACACCGCAGGAAGGTTCTTTCCTAAGAACGTACTGGGGCATTGATATTCCAGTAACGACAAATCGATTTAATCATAGAGATAACTTGAATATTACAAATTTGATTTATCGGATTAGAAATAGTATTGTTCATAATAAAGAAAGTGAGTTTCACATTACCACTTCAAACCCAGATGATTATAATGATGTGTTGGCGTTAATTAAACGATTTATTCAAATTTTGGAAAAACAGATCTTTGACAAAATTTCTAATGATGCAAACTCAATTAGCTACCAAAACCAATATATAGAACTTTACTAAAATAAAAACTACCCATAACCCCATAGAATAAACATGATCGTGAGTAACCCTGAAACTTCCCTCAGCCCCTCCGGCGAACCCTTCCACCTCCCATCAAAAGCCGACTACACCAATGAACTGAAACACATTGAAGAACTCGTGCAGCAGGCGCGGATTGAAAACAAAGAGATCGTGGTCGTCATGGGCCTCGGTTTCGTAGGTGCCGTGATGGCTGCCATCGTAGCCGATACCAAGGATGCCACCGGTAAAAACAGCAAATTCGTGATCGGGTGCCAGCGCCCTTCTCCTCGTTCTTTCTGGAAGATCCCCCTGATCAACCGGGGCGAAGCGCCGGTGAAGGCCGAAGACCCGGAGGTGGATGTGCTCATCAAACGGTGCGTACTGGATGACAAGACCCTGGTGGCCACGTACAACAGCGACTGCCTGCAGTTTGCCGACTGCGTGGTGGTGGATGTGCAGTGCGACTTTGCCAAGAAGGAGCTGGGGAATATGAAGAGCGGCGAAGCCGATATGGCCGCCCTCGAAGATACCATGCGCACCATCGGGGAGAAGATTCAGCCCCACTGCCTGGTGCTGATCGAAACCACCGTGGCGCCGGGGACCACCGAATTCGTGGCGTGGCCCATTCTTAAAAAGGCATTTGCGAACCGGGGCATTGAAGCAATTCCCCTCCTTGCACATAGCTTCGAGCGTGTGATGCCTGGTAAACAATACGT
>JBAXIZ010000041.1:0-5348 GCA_037138095.1 bacterium | reverse complement strand
GAATGACAATGTAAAGGCAGATGAACAAAATAAATTTTCAAAAAAATAAAAATACAGCCTTCAGCATAATAGAAGTTGTTGTGGTGCCGGCGATTTTGCTTATGATTGTTTTGGCTGTGATGAATGCTTTTACTGCTTATGTTAAATCATCTAAGGGAAGCATTGATGCAGTTAAAGCTTCTTATCTTTTGGAAGAAGGAATAGAAGTGGTAAAAACCTTTCGTGATGTGAGCTGGAATTCAAAAATAGCTTCAAGTACTGTTGATGTTCCATTTAGAATTGCTTGGAATACAAATTCTTTTGCAACTACCTCGTCGACAGCTTTGATAGACGGTATGTTTGATAGAACAATAGTTTTAAGTAATGTATACAGAGATAATGTAAGTAAAGATATTTCTACATCTGGAACTATTGATAATAATACAAAAAAAGTGACGGTGAGTGTTTCTTGGAATAGTGGAAGCGGAACAACCACCAAAACATTGTCAGCTTATGTTACTAATATTTTTAGCAATTAATGTTTAATTTCTTAAACAAAAAGTTAAATATGAAAATGAAGAAGGGCTTGCCCGGTAGTGATTTTTGTAATCAAAAATCTACTTCCGGGTTTACTCTAATTGAATCAGTGATTTATGTATTTATTTTTGCTTTGATTTCACTTGCTCTTGTTCAGGTAATCATGACTATAAACAGAACATATGGTGCCATTAAAGCAACTCAAGCTTTGGAAACTTCTGCTTCGGATTCATTAAATAGAATGTCTCGTGACATAAGAAATGCTAGTAGTGTTCTTTTGGGAGCATCAAGTACTTTTGAAGTTTCTCCCGGTAAACTGGCTCTTTCTTCTAAAGATGGCTCTGGAAATACTCGTACTGTCGAATACTATGTTGATTCATCTAAAATGTTGCAAGTAAAAGAAAACGGTGTTTCAGTGGGTAAGCTCACCTCTTCAAGTACTCCAATCTCAAATCTTGTATTTTATTTAATTACAACAGGTAATTCTTCGGCTATTAAAATTGATATGTCACTTCAAACATTGAAAGATAAAGCAACGACAACAGAGTCATTTCATTCGACGTATATTTTAAGAGGGAGTTATTAATCCGCACACTAACATTGGTATAGTTGCAAAATTTTTTTATCATTTTCGAATAAACCGCAATATTTAGAATATTAATATATTTATGAAAGACAATAATCTGCAACAAAAAAATAATACCAATGTTAGTGTGCGGATAAAAATTATGCAAAAAAATAATAAACAAAAAGGAGGTGTTCTTACTCTCGCTGTAATTGTTTTTACAATGGCTTCTTTAGTGTTGAGTTTAGGAATCATAACTCCTATTGTGGAGCATATTAAAAATATCCGTGGGGCCACATATTCCAAACAAGCTTTTTATACAGCCGAGTCTTTGCAGGAAGATATTTTATATCGTTTGAAAAATAATATTTTAGTTTCAAGTACAGAAAATTTAACTTTGGGAGACTCACATGCTGATTCTGTGATTTCTGGAAGTAGTGATCGAACAATAGTTGTAGAAGCTGATGATCTTGGATATAAAAGAAAAATAACAGCAACTGTGGTTCAGGGAGATGGAGCCTCTTTTAGTTATGGGGTACAAGCTGGTTTGGGCGGATTTCTCATGGGGAACAATGCTAAGGTTGTTGGAAATGTTTATGCTAATGGAAATATTGTTGGGGATGCTGGAGGGGGAATTATTACTGGCACGGCAATAGCTGCTACTATTCCAAACCCGATAGCCAATCAATTAAATTCAGGCGATATGAATCCTCCAAACAGTATTGATTTTGGTGGTAATGCCACACCTAGAGATATTGCTCAGGGTTTTAAAATTAGTACCACCACACCTGTTACAAGTGTACGTCTTTATGTAAAAAAAAGTTCTGTAAATCCAATTAATAATGCCTTAGTTCAAATTGTAAGTGATTCAAATGGGTCTCCCGGTAAGAGTGTGTTGGGTTCTGCAATCATGAATGCAAGTTCCGTTGGAACTTCATATGATTATCTTGAATTACCTTTTTCTTCTCTTGTTTCTCTTACTCCAAATACTCAATATTGGCTCGTTATATATTCTTTGGTTGGTAGTACATATAATGAGCGTTATACAATAGGCGCAACTTCGAACACTTATGTAGAGGGTGAAGCTAAAGTTGGAACATGGTCTAGTGCAGATGGGGGAGCTTGGTCAAATACAAATCCTAGCGGTTTAGATATTTATTTTGGTTTATATGTTAGTGGAAATATTGGAAAAATAGATAATATAAGTGTTGGTACTGCGGGTGTGGGTGGAGATGCTTGGGCTAATACAGTTAAGGGTTCGCATATTGAAGGAGTTGCGTATTGCAAAGTTGGAGAAAATAATAATAAAAATTGTAATACTTCCCGTCTCGATCCTGTTGCTCAAGCATATCCAATTTCTAATGGAAACATTTCTGATTGGAAAGCGGATGCTGTTTTAGGTGGAACCATATCTTCTAAAACTATTGATGAAGAAACAACTCTTGGTCCAATTAAAATTAATGGTAATTTAACCGTGAATAGTACTTTAAATATAAGTGGAACTATTTGGGTTACGGGTAATTTTTATGTAGACAATAGTACAAAAGTTCAATTGTCTTCAGGATACAAGGAGAACAGTGGAATGATTATTGTGGATGGAAAAACAATGCTAAAAAATGGCGCCACCTTTGTTGGTTCTGGCTTGGCTAAAAGTAGCTACATATTACTTCTTTCGACAAGTGATTGTGATGGTAATTGTGGTGGAGATTATGCAGTTTATGTTTACAATAACGCAGGAGCTATTATTATAAATGCACAAAATGGGACTATTTATTTTAAAAATAAAGCTGGGGCAAAATCTGCAACTGCTAACAAAATACAGATGGAGGAAAACGCTGAGATTACATACGACTCAGGTTTAATTGACATAAATTTTTCTAGTGGCCCATCGGGCGGGTGGATCATAGATTCTTGGAGGGAATTTACACTATAATTTACCGGAATAGAGTTTTTTCGCAGTTTTGATACAATATTGGTACTTGTCCTGTTAAAAATTTGCTTTGGTTACGAATTTTGATATACGTATAAATGGTGTAATATACAGGCATAAATTGAGACAGGCTTAATAATATTAAATTTTTACTAGGATGTTGAAAAATAAGAAACTTATAATTGGAAATTGGAAGATGTCTCCTGCTACTTTGGCGGAGGCTAAAAAACTTGTCGCAAATACCACAAAAACGGCTACAAAGCTTAGAAAAACTACCGTAGTTCTCGCTCCGGCTTTTGTTCATATTTCACCTTTTAGCACAAAAAAATCTAAAATATTATGGGGTGTGCAGGATGTTTGTGAAAAAAGTGAAGGATCTTTTACTGGGGAGGTAAGTGTAAAGATGTTAAAAGATTTAAAAGTTGAATTTGTTATAATTGGGCATTCAGAGAGAAGGATGATGGGGGAAACAAATGCTGTAATTGCAAAAAAAGTTGTTACAACTCTTGCCGAAGGTTTGAAGCCAGTGCTTTGTATTGGTGAAAAAGTTCGTGATAATGATGGAGAATTTTTGACTGAATTAAAAAGTCAGCTTTTGGAATGTATATCTGAAGTTAAGCGTGGGGATATGCTTGATCTTGTGATTGCATATGAACCTGTGTCAGCCATTGGTGCGAGCGAACCATTAAATTCTCATGACATTCATACGAGTGTTTTATATATAAGAAAAGTTCTTGCTGAGCATTTTAGTAAAGATTTGGCGCTTTCAGCAATGATACTTTATGGAGGAACTGTGAATGCGGAAAATGCTGTTGAGATAATTAAGAATGGAGGGGTGGATGGGCTTCTGGTGGGGAGAGCAAGCCTTGGTAACCAGTTTAATGAATTACTAAAGGCTGTGGAGAGAGCGTAACTTTTTGCTAAAAGAATTTTGTAATTTTTAATTTTTAATTTTTTAAACATCCTCTCGGTTGTCATTCCCGCGGAGGCGGGAATCCAGTCTGAAAATTCGGACTTGGATCCCCGATAGCTTTCCTTGCAGTCAAGCTTCGAGGATGACACAAAATATAGTCATGAGTACATTCCTTATTTTGTGTCAATTTAATCATTATTTTGAAATTAAAAATTTGAAATTTGAAATTGTTCAGGTAAATATATGAAAACCTTAAAAGATATTGAAAATGTAGATGGGAAAATTGCTCTTGTGAGAGTGGATTTTAATGTACCCGTGGAGGAGGGAGTGGTGAAAGATGATTTTAGAATTAAATCTGCAATGCCCACGATAGATTTTTTGAAAAAAGCTGGCGCAAAGATTTGTATAATTGCACATTCAGAAGCAAATGTGGAAGGAGAGAAATCTTCTTTAAAACCAGCTTTTGGTGTTTTAAATAATATAATGGATAGTGTTTTTGCAAATACTTTAGATGAAGCAAAAACTATGCTTGAGACAAATGATGTTGTTTTGATTGAAAATTTGCGTACTAATCCAGGCGAGAAGGCAAATGATGAGGTTTTTGCAAAAGAGTTAGCGGGACTTGCCGATTTTTATGTAAATGAAGCATTTTCTGTTTGTCATAGAGAGCATGCTTCCATAGTTTCTGTACCAAAATTTTTACCAAGCTATGCAGGGCTTCAACTTGAAAAGGAAATATGTGAACTTTCAAAAGCTTTTAAACCAGCTCATCCTTTCGTGTTTATTTTAGGTGGGGCAAAATTTGAAACAAAACTTCCTTTAATAAATAAATTCATAGATAAAGCAGATGTACTTTGTATCGGAGGGGCGCTTTCAAATGATATTTTAAAAATTCAAGGCAAAAATGTTGGAGTATCTAAAGTTTCAAAAACCGAAATAGATTTGAGTGCGGTAGTTTCTAGTAAAAAATTGATGGGGATTATTGATGTAGTGGTACAAAATGGCGAAAATGTGGAAACAAAAAATGTGGATGATATATTAGATGAAGATAATATTATGGATGCAGGCGTTGAAACAATAAAATTATGGGAAGAAAAAATTCGAGACGGTGCATTTATTCTTTGGAATGGCCCTCTTGGTAATTTTGAATTAGGATTTGATAAAGGTACACTTTCACTAGCTTCTGCTATCGCTTCAAGCGATGCCGAATCTATTGTTGGTGGGGGAGATACTCTTTCGGCAATAAAAAAATTAAACTTAGAAAATGCCTTTTCATTTATTTCAACAGGCGGTGGTGCAACTTTGGATTTTCTTGCGAATGAAACTTTGCCGGGGATTCAAGCATTGCAAATGTAAAATTAAAAAAGAAAAATCGACACAAAATAAGGAATGTACTCATGACTATATTTTGTGTCGTCCTCGGT
>JBAXIZ010000040.1:0-5534 GCA_037138095.1 bacterium | reverse complement strand
ACGACTTCGTCTGCTCTCCTCCACGGGGAAAACTAGAGTTTTCCCCGACCCCCTTTCCACTCTCCGCATTCATCCCCTGAGCTACGCTACAGGGAATTCTGTGGCTCGATTAAATATTTATGTTAAAATAGGCGAATGATTGACCACCCATTATTCTGGATACTTTTTATTTCCGTTATTTTCTGGAGCTTTTTTCAGCGTTTTGATGCGAAGCGAAAGGAATATATAGATCATCCAAGGGCGACATTTGTTTATTTTATATTTTCATCTTTGATATTGGCTTTTGTGTATCCTCCGGTATTTTCCTTTTTTGCTTTAAGGCCTTTAGCTATTCTCACGGCTGTTTTTTCTGTTGTAGCAACATATTGGCTATATGTGAATTTACCAAAACTTTTCACTGGCCCGAAAACGCAATTTCCCGAGGATCATCAATATTGGAAACTTCTTGATAAAAAATACATTGTTCCTAAATTTGCTGAAATTATTTTCCAACAAACCTTTTTCGGCGCAATAATTTTACTTATAGCCGAAAACTTCAAGCTTTCAATTTCTATTCTTTTGCTTGGAGCCCTTTCGTTTATCTTAGCACACCTTCCAATTTTTATATTGCAAGGAAAAAAAATAGGAGCTTTCTATTTTTTCTGGGCAATACTTGGGGCGCCAATTTTTGCGACCATCCTTTTAAGCACGGGAAGTCTTTGGTACACAATAGCTTTTCATATGTTTTTCTATTCATTTCTTTCAGCTATCTCTTGGCTGTTTAGTCCGGTAAAATATAGCTAATAATCCATAAAAAATACCAAGCTCATTTCTAAGCTAGGTATTAATAACGGCTGTGAATTTTGGGAGCTATTTTTTTGAACTCTTTATTAATTTTTGAAATCAATTTTTCACCAACGAAGAGCCGTCCACATACAAATTTACCAAAGTAACAAGTATGTAAACATGAAACTTCGCTTGTAAGCTCAGGAATAAATTTTTCTTTAACAAAAAAATTTGAAACAAGTCCTTGACCAGAGAGGGCAATTTGAATTAAGCTGTACCCAACAGAGGTGTCATTTATTTCATATAAAACTATCTTCTGGTCTTTTTTGTTTAGAAAATCAATAATATTCTGACCTTCTTGACTATTTAAAAAATAAAAGAGCTTTTTTGCAAGACTTAAATCTGTTTGAGTAATTAAAAAGGTATCTCCCCCCCAATCAAAAAACTCATTTGTTTCAAAATCTGTATCTAAGCAAAAGGGAACTTTCATAACTATTCTCAAGCTACTAGATTTTTAGGTTTCTGTCTACAGTAAGTGATATTACACCATAGAAAATAAAACATAAAAAAATCTCTCAAGAACTGAGAGATTTTGAGTTTATAAATTGCTTCTTGAGTCTTAAATCAATTACTTTTTCAATTCGTTCAAGTGTAGACTTGAGTATTTGCAGGCCGAAAAGTGAGAACGTTAAATTTATGATTTGAAAAATCAAATACATAAACACGAAAATAGCGATAATGAGCTGTTGTGTTTTCATAATCTAACTAATCTAAGTAAAATAGTATAACTCATAGATAACCGTGTCAAGCACCAAAAATTTGTTTCCAAATATTTTGTTTGTGTTAATATGCTAGCCAGTATAATATCATTTACAGTTAATTTATCCTCATTTCTGTCATCCCCGCGAAGGCGGGGATCCATGCCATATCAGTCAGATTTTCAGACTGGATTCCCGCCTTCGCGGGAATGACAAACGGAAGGGTTACTTAGCTAGAAACGATTTAAGTTCATTCAAATGTAATGTATTAAACACAAAAGTAGAAAGGTGGCTTTATGATAAGAAAGATCAAACAGGTTCTCGATAAAATTCTAGGTCGAGAAGTTCCTACTAAAAATATCAAAAAAATTGCTAGGAAAATTATTCAAGGTGGAATGGGTGTAGGTGTTTCTGGGTGGAGACTAGCTAAGGCTTCAGCGAAAGCGGGAGCTATTGGCACTGTATCAGGCACAGCTGTTGCAAATCTGCTTGCGGACTCACTTCAAAAGGGAGATCGGGGTGGACACTTTAGAAGGGCTTTAGCAAAATTCCCATTTCCAAAAATTGCCCAAAAAGTACTAGATGAATATTTTATTGAAGATGGAATTGAAAAATGTGTGAAGCGAAAAGAAATACCAATGTGGAGTTTTGATCCACCACCAATACTTATTTCTCTCACTATATGCGCCAACTTCGCATTTATCTGGCTCGCAAAGGAAGGGCATAAATACCCAATCTTTGTAAATTATTTGGAAAAAATCCAGTTCCCACATATCTACAGTATTTTAGGTGCAATGCTCGCCAATGTTGATGGCATTATTATGGGTGCAGGAATTCCAAAAGATGTTCCAGCAATCATTGATGCTATTTTAGAAAATAGAGAGCTTTCATATCCCATAGAGGTAAAAAATCATCCCGAAAAACATGTTTGTATTAAATTTAATCCAAACTTATTTTTCAGAGAAAAATTACCCGAGATGAGTAGGCCTCTGTTTTTTCCAATTGTTTCTTCGCACGTACTGGCCAAAGTTTTGGTTGAAAGATGTGCTGGGAAAATCGATGGATTTATTGTTGAAGGGTCCACAGCTGGTGGACATAATGCTCCTCCTCGAGGGAAGCTAGAACTTGATACAGGTGGTCAGCCAATGTACGGGAAGCGCGATTGGATTGAATATAGTGAATTCCAAAAAATAGGAATCCCATTTTGGCTCGCCGGATCATTTGCACATCCTGAAGATTTGAAAAAGGCGAGGGATCTAGGCGCTTTTGGAATACAGGCGGGCACTTTGTTCGCTTTTGTCAAAGAATCAGGTATCGAATCCAATTTGAAAGCCTGCGCGATGATGTCGATCTATCGTGGTATTGCAAAAGTATTTACAAGCCCTGTAGCCTCACCCACAGGTTTCCCTTTTAAAGTTCTTTGTTTGGAAGGAACACTTTCAGAAAAAGAACTCTACGAATCACGCAGGCGTGTTTGTGGTTTGGGATATCTTAGGGAAGCTGTGTGGCTGAATGATAAAATTGTTTTCCGTTGTAAGGCCGAACCTATTTCAAATTACGTTCGAAAAGGCGGAAATGAATCTGATACAAAGGGTTCTGTATGTATTTGCGCTGGTCTTTGTGCCACTGTGGATGCAAGACAAGGAGAAATCCCCATTCTTACTGCGGGAGATGATCTGAGCCCAGTCTGGAATTGTATGTGTCGATATGTGTGGATTTACTCGGCAAAAAATGCCGTGAGATACATTCTAGGAAAATGACCAACAACCGTACATAGGTTTCTATGTACGGTTTTTTTATATGTTGCGTTTTGTATTCCATTCGTGTCATTCGCCGTAGTTCATTCGTATATTGGTGTCGTGTTAAGGATTTTGGTATAATACAATAATTAAATATTTAATTTAAACAAATGACTAACGAATATATTAAGCACCCAAGAATTGAGGAGAGGTCTGCACATGGCCCACATCTTACAAAAGACGAACATATTGGATTCAATGGGCGTATGGCAGTATTAATTACAAACGGTGTGAGCACAATGTGGTGTGCATATCTTTTTGCAATTATTGCCCTCATAAGTTTACCTTCAGCAATAGAAGGAGGAACAGCAACTTTGATTTCTTGGATCGCTCAAACATTTTTACAATTAGTATTATTGTCTGTGATTATGGTGGGACAAAAAGTTTCCGCTCAAGCATCCGATAAACAAGCCTTGCAAACATATAAAGATACAGAGGCTCTTTTGGAAATGCAAGACGAGGTTAGAAGATTAATTGAAATAAATACAGAGCTTACGAAAGAGGTACATAAAGCGGTAACCGAAGAAAATAAAAGATAAAAAAGAAAAATTAAAAAACACCCACCAAAGCTTCGCTTGGGGGTGTTTTGAAATCAAACAGGTAATGCCAGAATTTGATCCCGGCAGTAAGCTTCACAAAATGACAAGAGCTCAATATCTTCAGAAGAAATTCGTTGCCTTTTGGCAAGAGCTGTTTTAATTCTCCTATCTAATTCAATTCCATCAGTTGTGTAGACAACCTCAATGGGGGTGCCGTTGTGGTGTATCGCCTCCGGATTTTGAGAATTCAGAACACGATATGTCGTGGTGTATTTTCTATTTCTGTGCATTTTTTATTTGGTTGAGAAAAAATTCAACAATTTTATATTCTAGAATTTTTTCTCAAACAAATATTCTAAAGAACTTTATTTACCTTATAATTATAGCATTTTATGATAGAAAAGTCAATATATAACAAAAAACTAAGCAAATACTTGCTTTTTTTACTGATAATAAATATGATAAAGACATTATGAAAAATATTCTTGTCGCAGGTGGGGCTGGCTACATTGGAAGTGTCACAGTAAAAATGCTTATAGAAAATGGTTATAAAGTAACTGTTATAGATAATTTATATAAAGGAAAAAAGGAACTGGTGGACAAAAAAGCTGTTTTTTACAAACTCGATATACTCAATTTGCCAATGCTGGAAAAGAAATTGGCTGGTCAAAAATTTGATGCGATAATACATTTTGCAGCATATAAAGATGCGGGAGAGTCTATGATTAATCCAGCGAAGTATCAAGACAATATTCGAGGTACAATGAATTTACTAGAACTTGCTCCAAAGCTCGGTGTAAAACAAATTATTTTTTCCTCTTCAGCAGCTGTATATGGCGAGCCAAAGAAAGCCTTTGTGGATGAAGCTCACGTTTGTGATCCTACAAATTTTTATGGATATACAAAACTTGCAGGCGAACACTTGCTGGAGTGGAGTCGAAAATTAAATAAGATCGAGTACATTGCTTTACGATATTTTAATGTTGCGGGTGATGGAGGATTGAATTATGTCGATCCAAATGCAAAAAATATTTTCAACGTTGTTGCAGATGTGCTATGTGGGAAGAAAAAAATTTTAGAAATCTTTGGAAATGATTTTAATACAAAAGATGGTACAGGTGTTCGAGACTATATTCACGTAAGTGACCTAGCTCTTGCTCATATTAAAGCGTTAAATTTAAAAGACTCCCAAATTATTAATCTTGGAAGTGAAAAGGGTTACTCAGTGCTGGATATTATAAAAGAATTTGAAAAGATATCAAAAAAGAAAGTCCAAAATAAAATAGTGAAAAGGCGAGCAGGCGATCCAGCTAAGCTTATTGCAACATCCGCCAAAGCAAAAAAAGTTTTGAAATGGACACCAAAATTTGGATTGAAAGAAATGGTAGAAAGTACTTGGATGGCGTACAAAAATACTAATTACTAATTCTAAAACCCAGCCAAATACCCAGAAGCCCACCTAGGGCTGTTAAAATAATACCTGAAAAAGAAAGAAATCCTGCTCCCCAAAGGCTAGGAATATATCCACCAATAGTTGAACCAATAAACATAAAAAGCCAGATAATAGATTTGTTATTCATAACGCAATTCTAGCAAAATTTATGTGAATAACATAGGTGAGTCTTGTCCAACGCACAATTACACCCAAATGAACCACGATTCCAACGCAAAAG
>JBAXIZ010000039.1:0-5777 GCA_037138095.1 bacterium | reverse complement strand
TGTATTAATTATACAGAATAATTTTAATAAATTAACCTGGATCCCCGCATTCGCGAGGATGACAGAAATGCGGGAATGACAACCGAAAACATGTGGATAAGTCCACGTCAATATAGTGTATACTGTAAATATATGAAAAAGCTTTTCCTATACTCGAATATTTTTCTATTTATGGGTATTTTGGCTGTACCTTTTAATTTTTCAGATGCAATTACCGCCGACCAAATTTCTAAAAAAACTTCCGCAAGCTATACTCGCATTTTTTATTACCAAGAAGGTAAAAATGCTAAAGCTTCATTTAAAGCAAATATAAATTCTATAGATATTTTAGCTCCACAAACATATTCTTTTAGAGCCTCGGGCAATCTTTTGGGAAGTGTCAGTGCTGATATATTAAAACTCGCAAAAGAAAATGATATTAAGGTTATGCCCCTTGTAACGAATGGAAGCTTCGGGCAAGAATCTTTAAAAACAATTTTAAATAATCCAGCAATGCAAGATATTAGCATTGCACTTTTGGTGGGTGAGGCAAAAAAATATCATTATTATGGTTGGCAACTCGATTTTGAACAAATGGATCTTTCTTATCGTGATAAGTTTTCTGCTTTCGTAAAAAAGTTTGGAGATGCAATGAGAAAGGAAGGTTTGGTTTCCAGTGTGGCGGTGATAGCTCAAGTCTCTGAAGATCCAGATGATTATCCAAAAAATTTATGGCAAAGAATTATTGGTGTTTATGATTATAAATCTCTCGCAGACAGTACAGATTTTATAAGCTTAATGTCTTATGATGATCCAGAGTCGAAAGGGCCTGTTGCAAGATATTCTTGGATGCAAGAGGTTGTGGCGCACAGTTTAACTTTAATTCCCGCAGAAAAACTTTCACTCGGCATTCCTCTTTATTATTGGAAATGGGATGATGCAACAGGTAAGCTTGTAAGTATTGGAGGATACAGTGGTATTAAAACAACACTCAAAACATATAAGGTAACAAAAGGCTACAGCGAAACAGAAGAGGCACCGTTCATTAAATACACAAAATCAAAGAAAAAATACACGATTTGGTATGAAGATGGTCGCTCAATTGCAAAGAAAATTGACCTTATTGCTCTAAACAAACTTCATGGCTTTTCCGCTTGGGCTTTAGGCCTTGAAAGCCCCGATGTTCAAAAAATGATTGCAAATAAAGGCTTTAATCCTGTTGATTTTACAATAAACAGGTAATAGGGCAGAGTACTGCCCTCGCTGACTTATGCAGACTGTACGCAGACGACGCAGACTATAATTCAGTATTTGAATTGTCATTCCCGCGGAGGCGGGTGAGAAAGCATGGGTATGCTTTCGCAAGCCCGGAGGCTGACGTGAGTTCGGGTTGGGACACGAACGCAAGGTCGGAGCGCGACGGCGCGAGACATGGTGAAAAGATTTTTTAGCAAAAAAATACTTTTGACCCGAGGTGTGGCCATGAAATTTTTTAGTAAAAAAACATTCTTGGATCCATGTTTATTCTAAAATTGCCCCCACGTTGACAAAAAAGGCAAAAAGGTATATAATTGTAGAGTAAGTTAATCTCACTAGGTTTTGGTGTGTATTCTAGCCATTTTGGCAGAAATTCACACAATTTGTACGCTTTTCGAAACTTCAGAGATTTCATAGTCGCCTTACGTTATCTCTAAAGACTAATCCGCCAAAGGCGGATATTAATATGTTCCGGACACATAAAAGTGTCTAGGACGAAAATTTTTTATGTATTCAAAAACAAATTCTGGAAACAGAAACAATAATTCTTCTTCTGCTAGAACATCTGGAGCAAGAAGTGGCGGACCATCTTCAAATAGATCATCCGCATCAGGTTCATATGGCAGTAGACCAGCAAGAAGCCGAACAAATAGTGCATCACAAGGACAAAGAAGTGACACATATATAAGTAGACCCTCTACATCACGAGGCGGTTTTGGTGGTGGCTCACGTGGAGGCAACAGTCGACCTCAATCTGGTAGATCTGGAGCGGGCAGAGGTGGTTTTGGTGGCGGAAGACCTCGTTTTGGTGGAAAGGCTCGAGGTTCGAAAGGACCAAGGCTTGATATCGGAAGATTCATCAACAAAGCAGTTATTACTGAAGAGGTAGATATTTTTGTTCCAGAACATTCATTCGAAGATTTCAAAATCGCAGATGTGTTAAAAGCAAATGTTGTAAAAAAAGGTTTTACATCACCTTCACCAATTCAAGATAAAATTATTCCGCATATTCTTCGTGGAGAAGATGTCGTGGGTATTGCAAACACAGGGACAGGAAAGACAGCTGCCTTTCTTCTTCCTCTTATCAACAAAGCAATTTTAAATCCAGATGAGCAAGTGCTTATTATGGCTCCAACACGCGAGCTTGCAATTCAAATTGATGAAGAGCTTAAGACTTTTATAAAAGGACTTAAAATTTTCTCAGTATGTTGCGTGGGTGGTGCGTATATTGGAAAGCAAATTTCTGAATTACGATATTTCAACAACTTCATTATTGGAACACCGGGGCGTTTGAAAGACCTTATCGAACGAAGAAGTTTGAATCTTTCAAAATGTCGAAACCTTGTTCTCGATGAAGCAGACAGAATGCTTGATATGGGATTTATTAATGATATGAAATATGTGATGGGGCTAATGCCGAAAGATAGACAAACTCTTTTCTTCTCGGCAACATTAGGACCAGAAATTGAAAGAATCATTAATGACTTCTTGAAAAATCCGATTCGAATTTCTGTGAAAACTCAAGATACCGCAAAAAGTATTGATCAAGATGTTGTGCGAGTGAAAGGTGCACATAAGCTTGATGTACTTCACGAGCTACTTATTCAACCAGAATTTCAGAAAGTTTTGATTTTTGGACGAACAAAGCATGGAGTGGAAAAGCTAACAAATATGTTGGCGGATCGAGGTTTTAAAGCGGTTTCAATTCACGGCGACAAAGCCCATGCTCAACGCCAGCGAGCTCTGAAATTGTTTAAAGACAATACAGTGCAAATGCTTGTGGCTACTGATGTTGCCGCTCGAGGACTAGATATTCCAAACGTGTCTCACGTGATCAACTATGACCTACCTGAGACCTATGAAGACTATGTCCACCGTATTGGTCGAACAGGCCGTGCAGATAAGACAGGGAAGGCACTTACATTCGTAGATTAGGCGCTAGCAATTAGGTCCTAGGCTCTAGCATTGTCATCCTCGCGAATGCGAGCGAGAAAGCATGGGTATGCTTTCGCAAGGCCGGAGTGTGACGACACGAGGCGAGGCCTACATAATTATTCAGTAGAATAATATATGGGGATCCATGCATAAATCCGAAATTCGAAGCACGA
Source organism: bacterium (assembly GCA_037138095.1). Classification (GTDB taxonomy): domain Bacteria; phylum Patescibacteriota; class Minisyncoccia; order Phycocordibacterales; family CAIZIN01; genus CAIZIN01. The sequence goes on along the minus strand of JBAXIZ010000039.1, from coordinate 2,433 downwards.
AATCCGAAACACGAAATCCGAAACAAATCCTAAATCCAAAATTCAAAAGAATTAAGTAATCGACCACCGGACTGAGGTCCGGTGGCTTTGTGTTTGCCGGCTTAATCGCCGGCAAAGCGGCTAGTTTAAATAGTAGATGTTAGTTTGTAAAAGCATCTGAATTGTCATCCTCGCGAATGCGGGGATCCAAGTCTGCATTTTGAATTTATAAGACTGGATTCCTGCCTTCGCAGGAATGACATTAATTCTGATTTGTTAGTTTGTGGAAATATCACCAAAGCCGTTCTCTCGAATCGGCTTTGGTGTATGGCGTCGCCTTTAAACGTACACCCCAGCTACGCTGGGGGTTTATAGAACTAACAAAAAAACACCAGACGCTTCGCGTCTGGTGTTTTCTGTTATAATCATATGATGAATTCAATTTTTACCAAACTCTCAAAGCTTAAAAATAAAGAAAAAGCCAAATTACTTTCTGGTTTTTTTAAGACTGGGGTTGGGGAGTATGGTGAAGGTGATATTTTTTGGGGAATTAATGTGCCAGAGCAGAGAGGAATTGCAAAAGAATTCGTAAACTCATCATTTAATGAATTACAAGAGCTCTTAAAAAGTGGGGTTCATGAATGTAGGTTGACTGCGTTACTTATATTGACATATCAATATGAAAAGGCGACTAAGAACAAAGACGTAAAAACACAAAAAAAAGTTTTTGACTTTTACATTAAAAATACAAAGTACATAAATAATTGGGATTTGGTGGATGTGACTTGTCACAAAATTATTGGAGCATATTTGTTTGATAAAGATAGAAGTCTTTTGTATAAACTTGCAAATTCGAAAAATCTTTGGGAAAAAAGAATTGCTATAATTTCTACATTTTATTTTATTCGCGAAAAAGATTATTCAGATTCTTTGAAACTTGCCGAAATACTTTTGAATGATAAACATGATTTAATGCACAAAGCTGTCGGCTGGACTCTCCGCGAGGTTGGGAAAAAAGACGAAAAACTTCTCCATGATTTTCTTAAAAAACACGCCAAAAATATGCCCCGCACCGCACTTCGATATTCCCTCGAAAGATTACCCGAGGAGTTTAAGAGGTTTTATATGCAGAAATAGAGTTTGTGTTGGGGTACGATTAATCGTACCCCCCATCACTAATAATTTTAAGGTATGATTTGTAGCACTTTTCACGATAGCAAAAAGTGTTACAAAAATTATTCATAAATCATAAATCGTGAATCTTAAATCCTTTTATGATATTATTCCCTCTATGAACTACAATAAAAAAGCTTTAGCCTTGCATAAAAAATATCGAGGGAAAATTGAATTAAAATCAAAAGTGCCTCTTAAAACAAAAGGGGATCTTTCCACTGCATATACTCCGGGGGTGGCTGAAGTTTGTCGTGCTATACACAAAGACAAAAAGCTAGTAAACAGCCTTACTTTGCGAGGAAATACTGTGGCGGTCGTCTCAGACGGCTCTGCTGTGCTTGGGCTTGGAAATATTGGCCCATATGCTGGAATGCCTGTGATGGAAGGCAAAGCTTTGCTTTTTAAAGAGTTTGCAAATGTTGATGCATTTCCAATTTGCCTTGATACACAAGATCCAGAAAAAATTATTGAAATTGTAAAGGCTCTAGCTCCAACTTTTGGAGGAATAAATCTTGAGGATATCTCTGCACCAAATTGTTTTGAAATAGAAGAGAGATTAAAGAAAGAATTAGATATTCCTGTTTTTCACGATGATCAACACGGTACCGCTATTGTGGTTTTGGCGGCACTTTTGAATGCTTTAAAAGTTGTGAAGAAGGATATTAAAAATATTAAAGTGGTGATAAATGGAGCGGGGGCTGCCGCTACCGCAGTGGCCAAACTTTTGATAAGGGCAAATGTCCCGGCTGATAGAATGATAATTGTGGATAGTAAAGGAATTTTACATCACGGAAGAGACGGCCTAAATCATTCCAAGGCAGAGATGGCAAAACTAACAAATAAAATAAAACTAGCTGGGGGTCTTGATAAAGCAATACAAAATGCTGATGTGTTTATTGGGGTTTCAGCCGGAAATGTTTTGAAAAAAGAATGGGTGGAGACAATGGCGGATAAGCCAATTGTTTTTGCAATGGCAAATCCAAATCCAGAAATTTCTTATGAAGATGCAATGAAAACAAAAATTTCTGTTTTCGGTACTGGGCGCTCCGACTATCCAAATCAAATAAATAATGTGTTAGCTTTCCCTGGAATATTCCGCGGGGCACTTGATGTGGGTGCAAAAAAAATCACAGAAGAAATGAAAATTGCGACAGCTTTTGCGATAGCTTCTCTTGTAAAAAAAAATGAATTAAAAAAAGATTATATTATCCCGAGCCCGTTTGATAGGAGGGTGGCGAAGGTAGTGGCAAAAGCAGTTCGCAATGCGAAAAAATAATACAT
>JBAXIZ010000038.1:0-5847 GCA_037138095.1 bacterium | reverse complement strand
ATATAACATATAACATAAAACAAAATTCAAACCCACCGCGCCCTTTGGGCGCGGTGGGGTTGTGTTTTTAGAGATGTTATGGTATAGTTTTGGAGGAAATTTTATTCAATATGGTGTTGACAAAAAATGTTCCGTGGAAAAATTACATGTATAATATGGACCAAAATACCTCACGCGAAAACGTAAGACTTGAGAGAATGAAAGAAATCGCTTCGTTTTATGACGACCCGAAAGGAGCGATGGAGCTTCTGAAGAAGAACAACCAATCTTCAATCACTAAAAAGTTTCTCGAAAGAGAAAAGGAGGCAAAGGCAAAACGTATTGTCCACAAGATTAAATCTCCACTCAGTATTCTTGAGCTGGCTTTGGATGAAAGCACACTTCCTCCAATGTCGGGTCACAGCCTTGGGTTTCCAGCATATCAAGCAGAGATGTATTATCGAGGAGCATAGTTTTACTAACAAGCGCACGACCTTCGGGTACGGCGCTTTTTTTATTTTAAAATTAAATTTTTATATACTAATTTAATCCTAAATTTTTACGAACTTCAGATAAGTCGCGTTGTCTTTTTTCTTCAGCTTGGGCGAGGAATTCTTGTTTTCTTTTTAATAATTCATCTCTTTCGTCAATATCAGCGTCGCTCATCTCATTTCCATAATCTTTTGGGGCTTCTAAAATTTTTATTCCATTTTCGATAAGTTCAATAGGGGAGTAATGAGCTGGGTCAGTATGAATGTGTGCGGGTTGAATAAAAATTCTTTTTTGTTTTTGCGCTATATTTCTTGGATCTTCATTTTCTATTTCTTCAGAAATAAAAAATAGTCCGTATCCGATTGGGTCATATTTTAATTCTTGAGAAACATTCGCATGTGCATTTTCATGTGCCAGCAAATCGTCTCGCCAACCTTCTCCTAAATTATTTTGTTTCGAGATCTGATTTAACATTTCTCTATATTCTGGAAGTGTTTCAACAATGGCACCATGAGATAGAATTTCTTGCTTAATTTTTTCATCAAGCTCTAAATCCTGAGATGATTTGTCCTCATCTTTATAAAATCTATCTTTTTGATCTACCATTTGCTTCTCTAATTCTTGGTAGCGATTGACGTCCAAGGGGTTATTTCTAGCTTTTTCGATTTTTCTTCCAATCTCAACTTTAATTTGTTCAAAAGAGCTTTCCTCAGTTTTAGGTGTTTGTTGTGTGTTCATTGATTTGTTCATTTAGCAATTATAGCACTCAAAAGTTTTTCAAAGAAGCATATGGAATGATAGGAAGAATGAAAATAACAATACGAACTTGGATCCCCGATAATTATTTCTGGTGAAATAATTTCGAGGATGACAGCGGAGAGGGGAAGTGGTACAATTATTTTATTATGAGTTTTGCAAAAGTTTTTTCTGCGCAAACCGTACTCTTGCGCCCACACATTGTTAATGTGGAAATTGATCTATCGAAAGGTCTTCACACTTTTTCTTTAATTGGTCTTGCGAGCAAAGAAGTCGATGAAGCAAAAGATCGAGTTGGCGCAGCTATAAAGAATTCTGGTTTTACTTCTCCTAAACAAAAAAATCAAAAGATAGTAGTTTCTCTCGCTCCGGCTGATATAAAAAAAGAAGGTCCACTTTTTGATGTGCCAATCGCTCTTTCGTATCTGCTCGCATCAAATGATATTAAATTTAATCCAGACGGAAAACTTTTTATTGGCGAGCTCGCGCTCGACGGAAGTGTGCGCCCAGTGCGTGGAGTTTTGCCAATTGTGAAATTTGCCAAAGACCAAAACTTTTCGGAAGTTTATGTGCCATTAGAAAATGCCGACGAAGCTCTTTTGGTGGAAGGGATTCTAATTTATGGAATTTCAAATTTAAAAGAATTAATTGAACATCTTAACGAAAGAAATATTGATTTGGATGATGAGGGGACAGAAGAAGATTTTGTAAACAAAAAACTTGCACCACTTGTACGAAATGAAAACGGTTTATTAAAAGGAGAAAATATTTTAGAGATTGATGTAGACTTTTCTGATGTGAAAGGAAACGAAACTGCAAAAAGAGGTTTGGAAATTGCAGCGGCGGGCGGACACAATATTTCTATGTGGGGCCCACCTGGTACAGGGAAAACAATGTTGGCACGAGCGTTTCGACATTTGCTTCCAGAACTTTCTTTAGATGAACAACTTGAAGTTACAAGCATTCATTCTGTTGCGGGGGCACTTCACTCGGCACTTGTGCGTGTACCCCCGTTTCGAGCACCGCATCATACATCGTCTTATGTGTCTCTTGTGGGTGGCGGAGCGACTCCAAAACCGGGTGAAGTGACTTTGGCACACAAAGGTGTACTTTTCTTAGATGAGTTTCCAGAATTTGAAACGAGGGTGATCGATGCTTTGCGACAACCGCTAGAAGACAGGGTCGTTACTGTTTCACGAGCAAAAGGAACAGCACTATTTCCCGCACAATTTATTCTTGTCGCAGCGATGAATCCTTGTCCTTGTGGAAATTTTCAATCACGCGAAAAAGAATGTATCTGTTCCCCGATAGTAATCTCTCGATATCAAAGAAAAGTTTCTGGGCCGATTGTGGATCGTATTGATATGTGGGTGGAGGTGAGTAAAGTAAAACACGGGGAGCTTATGGAAAAAGCAACTGGCGAGACGACAGAAGATGTAAGAAGGCGCGTGGTGAAGGCGCGAGCTTTACAAAAAGAACGTTTCACAAATAAAGATTTGAAAATAAATACAAATAGTGAAATGAATTCAAAAAATGTTATTGCTTGTGCAAACCTCTCGGCTTCTGCAAAAAAGATTCTTGATATGTCGGCGAATAAAATTGGTCTTTCCGCTCGTGGGTATCACAGGGTTGTAAAACTTGGAAGGACGATTGCCGACTTGGCGGAAAGTAATGAAATTTCTGATGCACATATTTTGGAAGCGCTTCAGTATAGACCGAAGTCATTCAGTAGCTTCTAATTATTGGGAATAGATAAACAGGAGAAAGGTGTAAATGTTATCTGCTAACAGGTCTAATAATTTTTAATTTTATAATTTCAAATTTTTAAATGTATTAATGGAGATTCAAAAATTTAGACATTATTTAAAAATTAAAAATTTGAGCTTAAAAATTTTAATGCAAAAAGGTTGTTAAATTGGTGATAAACAACAATCACTTAGTTGACACTATTGTGTCACGAAGGGTCTTACGTATTCATACAAAGAATTTTGTTTGAGGAGGAAAGATGAGATAAGTAAATTTTTGTCGGTGTCGATAAATTCTGCTAAACTTTTCCCAGTTTCATTATTTATGGTTCGACTAATATAAGTTGTGGTTAAAGCATTAATTTTTGAATTTCCACTTTCATCATTCACAGATACAATAAGTCCGATCAGATTATTACTTGCATTAAAAATACCTCCTCCAGAAGAGCCGTGTTGCCCAACTCTTGAAATGTCAGTTTCAAACACATCAACACTGTTTCCATCTAATGTGTATACATTTGTAATATTTATTACATCAGCAACAAAGTTTAAATATTTGCGAAGAGAGAGCGCCCCCAATGTACCAGCTGGGTACCCAGCAACCAAAATTTTATTTCCCGGACTTTGTTCTGTGAGTGCCTCCATATTTATATTTGTGTGCGGAATCTCTTCGCTTACATTTGTTCCATCACTTTTTGAATTTATTGAAAGAAGAGCAAAATCATTTTCTCCTGTGCCTCGAGCGCTTTGCGAAAAGAGAACGCTAGCATTTTTCTTTAGCCAATTTTCATTTATATATACGAGCGATGCTTTATATTTATCCATTGCAATTTCTCCTTGGCGAATTACACAGTCTCTGTTTGGTATAAGATAATTTTCGGCAACGTGCGCGTTTGTTAAAATAATTCCTTTTTCATCTATTATTACTCCACTGCCAGTAGAGATTGAAACCATATTTCCTTTTGTGGATACACAAAAAATGTTTATGATGCTTTGTTTGGAATTATTATAAACATTGCTCCACTCGCCAAGCGCAATCCCTCGATTTATTTCATCGGTGATTTGAGGAAGTTCAATACTTGGGACAGGGAGATTTTCTAATGATGGAGCTTGCTTGGCTTTGGTTTCAGGGGCCGGAGCGGGGGTTGGTGTTGGAGCTGGTGTGGGGATTGGGATTGGTGTTGGAATTGATATTGGGGCTGGCGGTGGAGTTTCTTTTTTAGAAATTGTGTTTGTTGTTTCAATTTTGTTTTTTGCAACATCAACATTTCTTTCTTCGATGTTTACAAAAATAGGGGAGATGTTTAGTTTTGGGGAAGTGGAAGAGGCTTGATTTAATTTTGCATCAAAAGATTGTCCGACGAAGGTGAAAGACCACGCAACAATAGCTATTAAAACTCTAGAAAAAACTTGGCCAACGATTTGTATTATAGGTCCCATAATTTGTAGCTTAATAATAAACTATAATATCCCTTTTGACAAATATTTTCAATATGGTATTGTATTGGAGGAGGAAAAATTATGACAGTGCGAATTAAAACAGAAGACAGAGAGGTTCATGAGTTTAGTTTGTTTGGGTCACCCTATAGCGGTTTTGCAGAGCTCATTCTTGCTGGGTATTCGGATTGGCAGGTTGATGTGTCGGGAAGCGCTATCTATGACAGTGAGCGTTCTGGCCTAGATGATAAGTTCAAAGTTGAAGGCTGGGTAGTTGTTGGGAATAAAATTCTGGCCTATCTCCAAACTGAGGACTCCAATCAAATCGCTCGCATTTTGGAGCGCACGTCTTATCCTGGGGAAACCCTTGAACAGCTTGTGAATTCATAACTCAGACCCCCCCATCAGTTTTGGCTGATGGGGTTTTCTTTTTGGAGGTTGAACTGTTGTTATATATCTGCTATGATTATATACAGCTATTTATGAGAAAGATATATTTAAAAAAGAAGGTCCTCGATTTGCGAAAAGGCGGGTATTCATATTCTGATATTCAAAAAATGACAGGTGTTTCAAAAAGTACCTTGAGTGGGTGGCTATCTGGTCTAGAATATAGACCAAATAAGATTGTTCAAGACAGAATGATTAAGGCTAGATATTTTTCTTCACTTGCAAAAACCAGAATTAAAAATGAAAGTATTTTAAGGGCAAATAAAGAGGCTAAGGATGAAATTGGTAATTATTCTGATAGGGAATTGTTATTTGTTGGATTGGGGGTTTATATGGGGGAAGGAACAAAGACTAAAGGGGTTGTTCGTATTATAAACTCGGACCCAAAAATTATTAGATTAATGATTTCATGGTTTAGGGATGTTTTTGGAATAAAGATTAATAATTTACGTTTGAGAATGCATATATATCCAGATATTAATGAAAGTGTCGCTATGAAATATTGGTCAGCTCAAACAGGTTTAAAAAAAGAGCAGTTCATGAAAACGCAAGTAGATTTTAGGGCAAATAAGAGTTTAAAAAACAAAGGTAGATTGCCTTATGGTACCGTTCAACTTTCTATAAAGGCAGATGGTAATAAAGATTGGGGGGTATTTCTTTCAAGGAAAATTTTGGCCCTTATGGCGGAAATTTTAAAATAATGCTAAGATGTTCCTGTTCGTATTTGCGGGTATAGTTTAATGGTAGAATGACACACTTCCAATGTGTAGATTCGGGTTCGATTCCCGGTACCCGCACACATAACAAAAAAACTCCCTTGGTGGAGTTTTTTTGTTATGTGTGCGGGTAAAAATATGTGCCGGGGGCACATATTTTAGGGGATCGAAAGACGGAAGGAGCGAAGGCGACTGAGTCGGGGTCGAGAGATTTTTCACAAGAAAAATACTCGTGACCGATTCCCGGTACAATACTAGGTGGGGCTGCGAAATTT
>JBAXIZ010000037.1:0-5885 GCA_037138095.1 bacterium | reverse complement strand
CTCTTTAGATTTTCTGGATCCCCGGAGTACTGAGGACGACACAAAACACAGTCGCTTTGCTCGTTGTTTTGTGTCGAATTATTTCCAAATCGCTTAACGAGATTCTGCTCTACATTTATCGGCGCATCCCCAGTAAACATAAATGTACTAGAGCCATAAGTAAGTTTCCCCACAATTGAACCCATATTTGTATCATTCACTTTTTGTACATTCATATACGGAGAAAGAACATCAAACACAATATTTTTATCTTGATCCAAAATTATTCTCATTCCCGCCTTAGCTTCCGCCCTTAAAGACTTTTCACTTTCAATTTTATTTTCCAAAGTTTTAAAAACCCCCGAATCACTTTTCGCTCCATTATCAACATACGCAGAGATTTTATAATTATCAAAAACAAAAGGAAGCCCTCCGATATGGTCTGCGTCTGGGTGTGTCGCAAGTACTACATCAATATTTTTATTTCCAAAAGGCAAAGTATTGCCCAAAGAACTCAATACCTTCCTATCGAGTCCCCCATCTATCAAAATATTATTACCATTTGGCGCCTCAATATAAATAGAATCACCCTGCCCAACATCAAGAAAATCCACTCTCAGCTTTTGGTGGCTTTGTATATAAATAGCAGACCAAATAAAAACATTTAGTAAAAGAAAAAACAGAAATGACCCAATGATAATCTTTCGTTTCACTCATACATTATACTCACAAAATGATATAATAAGTATAGAACACGACACCAATACACGAATAAACTCAGCGAATGACACGAATAGAATACTGAATTCAGAATTTTATTCGTGTCATTCGCACTCATTCGTGTATTGGTGTCGAGATAAATTTATCAACTAAACAATAAAATTATTCATATGACCTATATTGAACAAACATTCAACATTCCCGAGATTGAGGGAATTTCAAAAAAGACAATCGAGGAGCATCTAAAACTTTATGCTGGTTATGTAAAGCATGTAAATATAATTTCTGAAACCATCAAGGAGATGAGCAAATATACCGGCCCCGACTCTCCAATGCCCGCTGGTACCACATATGCAATCAACGAAATGCGACGCCGTTTCTCTTTCGAATTTAATGGCATGAGAAACCACGAATACTATTTCGAGCAAATAGAAAACGGACGCACAAGTGGTGATATGGAAAGTCTTCTTTCAAAACAAATGATTAAGGATTTTGGAAGCTCTGAAATTTGGTTTGAAGAATTCAAAAATATCTGCCTCACTCGCGGAATCGGCTGGGCAATACTTTATTATGACAAAAAAGCAGACAAATTAATCAACGCATGGGTAGACGAACAACACCTCGGTCAATTAAACGGACTCGACTTTATCTACGGAGTTGATATGTGGGAACACTCATACTATATCGACTACACCCCTGCCGACAAAAAGAAATATGTCGAAGCCTACCTCATGGCCACAAACCAGAACATAGCAGAAAAAAGATTTGAACAAGCAAAAAAACAGTAGGTAGTTACAGCACATTATATGAAATAGCTACAAATTCCGCTATAGCGGAATTTGTAGCTATTTTTAAATTAACTAGTTTTTATTTTTTTGCGATTTAGAAAGCTTAAAAGTTTTTATACATTTTTCAAGCTTAATATTTTTCAAATAATCAACAAAATCTTTCGGTAGAGGTGACGGTCCAAACCAAAGACTTCTCTGAATCATTTTGTAATTAAATTTCTTCAGATGCATTCTCAGCCATTCCCTTTCAGTTTTTCTAGGTTCGGGTATATCAAAAGATAATAATAAATTCCTTTTGCTTTGATTAGAAAATGGAGAATCAAAAGATTGAAGCGGGTCAGCCTTTTCCTTATACTTTTTCCTTCCCTTCTCTGTTATTCGCCAGCCATCTGTATCATTTGTTAAATACCCCTCTCGTCTTAGACGATAAAGGGTATCTTTGTGTGATTTTTTATTTGGAATAAGAAAAAGAGGAATACCAAAAGCATTAACCTTAACACCTTTATAATTGAGTTCGGCATTATACATTTCTTTCAATATATTCATAACCAATGACATAATTATATTATAGCAAAAAATAAAACAACTACAAACTCCGCGATAGCAGAGTTTGTAGTTGTTTTATATACTCAGTACCGCAAATGGAATTATGGAGAAAAGATGTGCGGAGGTTGTGATATATAAAAGGAATAAATGCCCGATGAATCCGGGTATATAGGCTAAATAAAAAGATATGTAACCTAGTGTCCCTGTTATAAAACCAAGAAGCATTGTGAAAGGAATTATTGGAAGCACAAAAATGTTTGATATTAGTGAGATGATTGAAACTTTTCCCATGCTCCAAAGGAAATATGGAGCAACGAGAAGCTGAGTGGCTATTGTTGTTGCGAAAATTTCTCGAAGCTTTGCGTTTTTAATAAACATTGTTTTTAATTCCACTTTTTTCGAAAACAAAATCATTCCCAATGTTGCCAAAAAAGACAAATGAAAAGATGGATCATACATTATTGTGAGTGGATTTATAAAAATCATAAGGAAGCCAACAATAAAGAGTACTCGAATTGCATCATTTTCTCTTCCTAAGATTTTCCCAAGCATCGCAATTAGAGCCATTACTGTGGCCCGCACTGTGGAAGCTCCCCCACCCGAGAGAAGTGCGAAAAGAATAATTGCAAAAGTACCAAAACCCAAAGAAACAAACTTCGAAAACCAAAGTAAAAACACCCAAGATACCGCAACACCAACAATCGTAATGTTATATCCTGAAAGGACGAGAATATGTGTGAGTCCAGACTTTTGAAAATCATCTTTTGTATTTTTTGGAATCGAATCTTGTGCACCCAAAAGAATTCCTGACATTAAAGCTGTGTCAGGAGCACTTAAAACAGTTTGCATTTTTGAAATAAAAGAATTTTTAACGTCAAAAAGAAAACCCATAAACATATTTCCTCCCCCTTCACCCTGCTTTTCCACCCTCGCCTTTTGCATAACAAAAAATATTCCATCCTTTTCCAGATATTTTGGATAATTAAAAACATAGCCAGTGTCATTTTCAAAAGGCTGAGGCTTTTCAAGTGAACCCCCAATTTTTATTCTGTCACCATATTTGAAAGCCTCATAACCCTCGTAGGCAACCAAAACATTCTCCGGGCGTGAAAGTGTACTACTTCCCATTTTAGTTACCTCCACAGTCATTCTCATGCCTTTGTCGGTGACTTTCGGTGGTATGGACACAACACCGTATAGGTTTACATACCTTTGCGAAAGGTTTTCGAACTGTGATTTTTGAAGTGTTGAAAAATCAGCACGAATAAAACCCAAAACAAAAAATAGTGTGAGAAAAAATGTGAGCTTATAAACTTTTTCCTTTGTTAAAATATAGAAAGCTAAAAACGAACAAACCAAGCAAAATACAAAGAGAATAAAAACCAAAGAGTTCGATGTGAGAAACCTTGAAAAAATTCCGAGAATAAAGCTAATGGTATAAAAATAAATCAAGCTTATATAATTTTAAAACAAACAAGAAAGTTATCAAGGCGAGATGTTATAAATGTTCAAAATGTTCTAGTTGTTCTAAATATAAATTCTTTGATTCGATAGATCGAATCATGTAGACAAATATATTTATTGTGGTATTATGTTTGAGGAAAATTAAGCACAAATATGAAACCTCAAAGACACACAAAATTCTTTCTGCTTGGCATGGCGATATGTGATACCATGCGACACACCGGCACAAGCGTGGTCACGAGCGACATTTCAGCTCAGATGAATGGGCACAAAATTGAGCTGGTTCCAAATCCTTTGAAAGAAATAGAAAAATGGGAAGCCCAAAACACCGTTTCTATTATTTTCAATAAAGGAAGTGACCCCTTTAACTCATTAATGTCACTTAAAAAAAGGAGTTCGGGCCAAAGAAGATTTACCGGCACCACTTCAAACACAGCCCCTCTCAGACATTACAAAAATCCACGACGTCCCCGTCGTGGGTAACAAAACCTCACCAATCAGTGAGGTTTTTTCTTTTTCTAAATAATTAAAGCCGGACACGTTTTTCACGATCACGAAAAGTGTATCAATCATGAGAGTCAACTTGGATCCCCGGAGTACCGAGGATGACAGAAAATATAGTCGCTTCGCTCGTTATTTTCTGTCATTTTCTCCAGAGTTGAAAAAGTTCTCCTTCCTCCTCCTTACTAAAAACTTTTTTGAATTTTGCTCCGCCAACACCTTTCACTCTTGTCTCACACTCAGCCCAAGTTTTATGTACTAAAATTTTTCCATCTACCATACTTACATAAGAATAGGCTTTGCCTGTTCCTGTTTTTTTCGCGGTTTTCTTTTCAACAAATGCATCGGCTGACATTCCTAGATCAACAGGATAATCTTTTTGTACCCCAGAATATAAAGGAGTGACTTCCCCATCCGCAAAAGAAGTTGCAATCTCGTCACATCTTTCATTGGCTGGCACACCGGCATGCCCTGGCACAAGAACCCAGCTCACTTTTACTTTTTGTAAAATATCATCCATCCTCATCCATAAATCTTTATTCAATACCTCCCCTTTAGCCTGTGTTTTCCAATTATTTCTTTTCCAGCCTTGTACCCAACGTGTTGCACCATTTAAAACATAAGATGAATCCGTGTGGACAACATTTTCTTTATTTTTCCCCTTCATATATTCTAAAGCTGAAATAACGGCCATCATTTCCATTCTGTTATTTGTGGTCATTTTTTCACTTCCCCCAAGTTCCACCACCACCCCATCAAAGGAAATAATAGAAGCCCAGCCTCCCGGCCCCGGGTTTCCTCGTGAAGATCCGTCTGTGTAAATTATAGAATTTGTATGCATTACAGTAGTATACACTGAATTTTATAATTTTTAAGCACAAATTTTTAAATAATTTCTCAATGATTTAATGAAATACACACCCAGCTGTCATCCTCGTGAAGTCGGGATGGGTTCAATCTGATAGGTATCAGATTGAAAGACGGAAGGAGCGAAGGCGACTGAGTCGGGGTCGAGCAAATTTTCAGCAGAAAAATACTTGTGGGTAATCACGGGGATCCAAGTGTGAATTCCAACATCATTAGCTTAAAAATACAAGACTTGGATTCCCGCTGAGTACAGCGAGAATGACAAACTACAGGTATTCCAAAAATTTAAACATTATTTATCCCAGATAATGCAATAAACTGGGACTTGAAAATTAAAAATTACAAAATTAAAAATTGTTAGAGGATATCCACTATCCTCAACCTCAACTCCCCCCTCCCTCTAAAAAATGATTTCTCAATATTTGCCACGAGATTAATTGACGCTCCTTCTTTTATTTCTTTACCATAACTATTTTCATCGGTAAAAAAAGATATTGCTTCTATAGCCCGCCCGCCATCTTTTGCAACTATAATTTTTAAATGATTTTTCTCTTTCCCAAACTGTGCACAAGTTTTCACTATTACACTTTTGAAAAGAAAAGCTGGTTTTGGGTTTGCTTCACCGTATGGGGAAAGCATTTGAATATCTTTATATGTTTTTTCATTTACCTCACTCAAATTAAGCACAGTATCAACAGAATATTCTTTTTTTAATTCTCCGTCACTTGTTATCAAAACTTCCTTATATGCTTTTGCAAGCGAATCTGAAAGAAAATGAATTTTATCTTCCTCTACAGAAAATCCTCCCGACATTGCATGCCCACCAAAATCAATGAAAGATCCTTCTTCCGCTTTTCTCATTATTTCAACAACATTCACCACGCCGTTTGAACGACAAGAACCTTTTATAACAGTCCCACTTTCTCTTCCCCACAAAAATACAGGCATTCCATGCTCTTCCACAATCGAGTTTGCGGCAAGTCCAAGCAAAGAAGGTTTCCAATCTGGATGTCCAAGAAC
>JBAXIZ010000036.1:0-5978 GCA_037138095.1 bacterium | reverse complement strand
CATAAAAACAATTGCGAAAACTGAAGTCCCCAAAACTATACAAAATTTTATTATATTATTTGCCATTGTAATCAAAGCAACAAAATCGCAGGTATTGCTTGCATTACTAGCCCCACAATTTTTTGCACCTTCTGGACAAGGATCACAAGGAATAAGTTTTGGAAGCCCTGCAGAATAAACAAAAAATGGCAACAAAGCTATTACAATAACAAGAATTCTAATTAAATATTTCATATTTTATTGGTTTTTAATATTCTGACTTATAATAGTTCCCAAATCATTATCTGCTCCACCAATAGCTGTGGCTGGAGTAGTTTTACCCACTATCACAGATTCGATCATATTTTTAAATACAACTTCGGTAGCAGTCGGGCTTGGATCAAGCCACGTGTCTGAAATCAAAGCTGAATTATAAAAGATTTGCATAAAGGGATCTGTGGGGCTAATTGCGAGCACATCCCTTCTTACGGGCGGAAGATTACTTAATGAAGAAAGAGCGGAAATCCCATCTTTTGAAACTAAAGTCAAAATTTGATTAAAAGAAGAAGTTTGGTTTTTTGATGACTTCAAAACAGCCAAGCCATACATCTTTGCAAAAACAGATTTTTTACCAACACCAGAAACTTGAGGAACTTTTGCAACATCAAAATTTAGATTTGGATTTTTAAGAGATATACCAGATAGTTCACTTGCAAAACCAAAATAAGTAGATGTATCGCCAGAGATAAATGAGTCTAATGAAGATTTCAAAGATTTATTCCAAGAATATGTTTCCTTTGACGGATTTGCAAAATCTGTATAAAAAGTAAGGGCGATTTCTGCGGGATTTTCTGAATTTCCATAATTACCAATCAGGGAAGCCTCGTAATTGCCTGCTGTATTTTTAGCAATAATAGGAACACCTGCCTGAAGGAAAAGTGTGGTTAAGATATCTTTTGCATGAAGTACATTTTGATATTCACCCAAAGCCGTACCACTTTGTGTTACATTAAAATTAGAATCCCTTTTTGTGAGCTTTATAACTACTTTAGAAAACTCATCCCATTGAGCTGGGGGGCTGACAACTCCAGCGTTTACAAAATGAGTTTTATTCCAATACATAACCATAGGATCAACAGCAAAAGGAAACGCTATAACCCCATCTCCATTTAAATAAACAGAGCCAGCGTCAATGAATTGATCTTTGAAAGTACGAAGAGGGTATGAAGCGTAAGGTAAAATTACAAATTTATTAATATTTTTCAAAACCATATCTTCAGGTAAAATCACGATATCAGGGCCAGCCCCATCTGCAATAGCTTCAACTAAAGTTTGTTCAAAATTTTTGGAATCTTTTTGCACATAAGTTATTTTCAGAGAATTTTTATCCTTTTCAAGAAGAGCGTCTATTGTTTTGTTTACAACCTCCGAAGAAGGTGTCCCCCACATAACAATGGGAGTAATACCATTGCTACCGCTTGAACTGAGTTTGGAAGAGGCAAAAAGCATAATGCCTATGATCATAAAAAAACCAAACGCCACTAGAATTATAATTTGAAAATTAGAAGTTTTTTGTTCCATATTATTTTATAAATAGTATACCATAATGATGGTCACCTGCGGGGAAATCTGCCTCTTTCTTAAAGTAATTTCTTTCAAACATTTCGAGGGCTTGTTTTGGCAATACAACACTTTCTTTGTGTGGACCCAAACCTTCAAATGAATCTGCCCAATCTATAAAAATAACCTTGCCTCCCTTTTTCAAAACCCTACGGATTTCTAGGATGCAAGAATCTTTATTTTCAATTTGGAAAAAAGTATTGATTAAAAATACTCTATCAATACTTTCGACTTTCAAGGTAGAACCTTTTTCTTTCTCAAAATCAGCAAGAATTAGCTCAATATTTTCAAGCTTTTGAATCTTGGCTTCTTTACCAAGCTTTGATAATAATTCTTTTTGTACATCTATTGCATATACCGTACCATGTACCCCCACTCTTTTTGCAAGTGAAAGTGCAAAGGTACCAATGCTAGATCCAAAATCTGCAACCTTCATACCATGATGAACGTCACAATATTCTACAATTTTTTCAGGGCTTAGGAACATACAAATATTATACCATAGGTATAATATTTAGAAATAAGATTCAACCCAAGATTTATGATTCAAGAATAATTTTTGAATAGATTTATGATTTAAGATTCATGATTCAAGAATAAATACGGGTTCATCAAAAAGTCCACACCCTTCGGGTGTGGACTTTTTCCCATTCATGAATCTTAAATCATAAATCTTGAATCTCTTTTGTGTGTTATAAACACACAAAAGACGCAATCTCATCCCCTTCCTTCAATTTCATTATTCTCACGCCTTGTGTTTGGCGACCAAGAGATGGCACGGCTTTAATTTCAACACGAATCACCTGACTTTTCTTAGACATTGCAACAGCTTCTTCAATCTCCTCTGTCACAACCTTTGCGGAAATAAGATCACCGATTTTTGCTGTTACTTGAGCAGTCTTAATACCAGAGCCACCACGGCCTTGAGTTTTATATTCATCTGTATCTGTTTTCTTTCCGTATCCGTTTGCTGACATCACGAGAAGTGAAGCATGTTTTAGGCCATTTGGAATAACATCAGCTGCAATAACTTTATCATTTTTATCAAGTCTAATACCGATCACACCGGCTGCATTTCTACCCATTTCTCTCACACCACTTTCTTCAAATCGAATAGACTGTCCTTTCTTTGTAACAACAATCAAATCATCACCCTTTGCCACGAAAGATACAGATATCAATTTATCATTATCATTTAATTTAATTGCAATAAGACCATTTCGGCGCACATCATTAAATGCTCTTGCCTCAACTTTTTTAGATACACCTTGTTCGGTCACCATTATAAGTGAAAGATCTTGGCCTTTTAATTCTTTTGGCATTGGAAGCACAGAAGTAATTTTCTCATCAGGAGCCATTGCGAGGAAGTTAATGATGGCTTTACCTCTTGTTGCTCTTTTACCTTCTGGAAGTTCATACATTTTGATTTGATATGCCTTACCTTTATCTGTAAAGAACAAAATATCATTATGTGCAGAAGCTCGAAGCAAATGAGTCACAAAGTCTTCTTCTTTTGTATTTAAATCCACTACACCCACACCACCTCTTTTTTGTGGCTTGTATTCATCTGGATGCGTTCTTTTCACATACCCACCTTGTGTAAGCACAACAACAGAGTCTTCATCGGGCACCAAATCTTCCATAGAAAAATTCTTTGCGCCATGTTTAACAACCTTTGTACGTCTATCATCTCCATATTTTTCACGGATCTCTTCTAGTTCATTTTTGATAACTCCCAAAATTTTCTTTGGTGATGCTAGTAAATCTTTAAGCTCCTTAATCAAAGCTTGAATAGCATTTAACTCATCTTCAATTTTCTTTCTTTCAAGGCCGGCAAGCTTCTGAAGTCGCATTTCAAGAATTGCATTTGCTTGAAGTTCTGAAAACTTAAATACCTTCATAAGTTGCAATCTTGCGTCATCTACATCTTTAGACTTTTTGATAAGTTTAATGATTTCATCAATATGGTCTAGAGCTTTTTTAAGACCAAGCAATATATGCTCTCTCGCTTCAGCTTTTCGCAAATCAAATTCTGTTCGTCTTTTGACAACAACTTGTCTGTGAGCAATAAATTCCTGAAGAATACTTTTTAAGGAAAGGGTCTGGGGTACCCCGTCTACAAGAGCCACCACATTAAAGTGGAAGGTTTCTTCAAGCTGGGTATGTTTGTATAGATAATTTAAAATATTTTGCGGGTGGGCACCTGTCTTTATATCAATAGCAATACGAATATCTTTTGCAGATTCATCTCGAAGACCTTTAATGCCATCAATTTTCTTTTCTCGCACAAGGTCGGCAATCTGTTCAATCAAAGTTGATTTGATAACTCGAAAAGGAATTGAAGAAATTATAATCTGAAACATTCCAGATTTTGTTTCCACAATTTCGGCTTCACCTCGAGTAAGCACGCCCCCACGGCCGTGAGCATAGGCATGTCGAATATCTTTCTCATTGAAAATAATTCCACCTGTTGGAAAGTCGGGGCCTTTCACAAAGTTGGCAAGGTCGTCATTTGTTGCATCAGAATTTTCGATAAGGTGCACTGTGGCATCAAGCACCTCTCGTAAGTTGTGAGGAGGAATGTTTGTTGCCATACCCACAGCAATACCTAAAGTTCCATTCAAAAGTAGGTTTGGAACAGCAGTTGGAAGCACGCTTGGTTCTTTTTTTGTAGCGTCATAATTTGGCCTAAAATCAACAGTTTCTTTTTCAATATCTCGAAGAAGCTCGGCAGAAATTTTACTCATCTTTGCTTCGGTATATCGGTATGCAGCAGCACCGTCGCCGTCGATAGAACCGAAGTTACCTTGCCCGATCACAAGAGGATATCTAGTAGCAAAATCTTGTGCCATTTTTACCATCGCATCATAAACAGATGAATCCCCGTGTGGGTGATAACTACCAAGCACCTCTCCCACAACCGTCGCAGATTTTCGTGTCTTGGCACCCGCAGTTAAATGCATTTCGTTCATCGCAAAAAGAATTCTTCGGTGTACGGGTTTTAAACCATCACGAACATCTGGAAGTGCTCGAGAAGTAATAACAGTCATCGCATAGTCCAAATACGAAGAACGCATTTCTTTCGAAATGTTTTGGGAAATAACACTTACTCGCTCTGGATCTAGAGCTGTATGTTTCTCGTTTTTGTAATCGTCTCCTTTTGAGTTCTCTTTTTTAGCCATTGTATTAGGTTTATCCGCACACTAACATACTTTTAACCTCTAGTTTAATCGTTTGTTCATATAGAATCTAGTAGGCAGTAATAATCTATCTATATGTTAGTGTGCGGATGAATTATATCAAAAAATACCCCAAATGCCAAGCGAATTTAAGGCAAAATTAGGTGGGTTTTGCGAAGCAAAACCCGCCTGAATTCTACTTCTATATCAAGGATAATCCTTGATATCCTAATGTCTTTTCAAAATCTAAAAACTACTCAAGAAGGCTTAATTTATATGATTTAATATGCACTTTTTAATTTTTACTATTATCAATAATCATCCTTTGAAAAACAATAGAAGTACCGACTTGCCGAAACAAAATCAGTTCCATCACTATTCTTAACTCTTGGTAAGCCATTTAAATAACTAGTTATTGCGTCGCTAATAGGTACACTAATATAAAAAACGTAATCATCTCCCGAAACATTTCCACATTTACGATTATTATATAACACTCCATATAGACCATTAAATTGGAACAGGCCTGTTGAGAAACTTTGTGATACAAATATTTCTTTATATGTTATGTAACTAGATAAATATGTTTCAACAAAACCACTTAGGTTCGTTGATGTATTTGTTGTTCTATAATCGGCGGGGATTAAACCATCGTTAGAGGCCTTATACAACTCCATCGCTTGGACTACCTCAGACATATACTGCCTAATTGCTGAAACTTGCCCTGTTTGTGTCTTAAATATAGCCGTCACTGTTTTGTTTCCATTCATTGTAACAGAACATAATCCTGTTCCAGAGCAAGATCCTCCCCATTCTGAAAATATGTTGTCAACACTTGTGGAGGCAATAATGGTAACAATTTCTCCAGAATTATATAAAGTTTTTATTGGATTAGCAGTAGCTGTGCCATTACCTGTTGTTGCAATAGTAAGAGCATATCCTGAATTTGATGAACTTCCCCCATAACTCCCCCTAGACCCATTTGTTACGCCAATTATCGTATCAGCTATATCGGCAGTACTAGTTATAGGGCTATTTGATGTTGTACGAAGATATGTAATACCCTCAGTATAACGTATAGCATTTAATTTTGGGATACTTGTATCCCCCACAACAAACCCAATATTTTTGGGTGTAGAAACTCCACCAACTAAAACAGTCGCTGGTGTTTCTCCATATGCAGCAAAATATGTTCCATCA
>JBAXIZ010000035.1:0-6103 GCA_037138095.1 bacterium | reverse complement strand
ATAATCATGTAGGCCTCACCTCGTGCCGTCGCACTCCGGCCTTGCGAAAGCACACCCATGCTTTCTCACCCGCATTCGCGAGGATGACAGAAACGAATTGAACAGCACAAATAAGATTCTGAATTCAGGTCTGCGTAAGTCCGCGTCCAGTCTGCGTTAGTCTGCGATGGCCGTACTCGGCCATATATGCTATTATATTCCTTATGATAGACGAAAAACTGCTTAAACCATACGACCCTGTTTCCACAGAAAAACGTATATATCTCATGTGGGAAGACAGTGGTTTTTTTAATCCAGATACCTGCATAGAAAAAGGAGTCATTGACTCTAATGCAAAACCCTATGTGATTTCCCTCCCCCCACCAAATGTGACAGGCATACTTCATATGGGTCACGCTTTAATGCTTACACTTGAAGACACTTTGATCCGTTACCACAGAATGAAAGGTTTTCGTACACTTTGGCTACCCGGCACCGACCACGCTGCTATTGCTACACAATCTCGTGTTGAAAAAGATATTTCTAAAAAAGAAGGAAAGTCACGTTACGATTTAGGACGAGAAGAACTTCTTCGACGTGTGAATGAATTTGCCCAAGAAAGTCACGACACCATTGTTTCTCAAATGAAAATTTTTGGTTCTTCTTGTGACTGGTCTCGCGAAGCTTTTACTCTTGATGAAAAAAGAAATTTCGCTGTTCGTACAGCTTTCAAAAGCATGTATGATGCGGGACTTATTTTCCGTGGCCACAGAGTTATCAACTGGGATCCAAAAGGCCAGACAACTATTTCAGATGATGAAATTGTTTATGAAGAAAGAAAAGCAAACTTCTATACTTTTAAATATTCAAAAGATTTTCCGATTGCAATTTCTACAACTCGCCCCGAAACAAAAGTTGGTGACACAGCGGTGGCTGTTCACCCTGAAGATACTAGATACACAGAATTTATTGGAAAAGAATATGATGCAGTATTTTGTGGAGTACCTATACATATAAAAATAATCGCGGATAAATCTGTTGAAAAAGATTTTGGTACAGGGGCTTTGGGAGTGACTCCAGCTCACAGCAAAATCGACTGGGAAATCGCAGAGCGACACAGCCTCCCTTACACACAAGTTATTGATGAAAAAGCAAGAATGATGGTGGGTGAAGAAAGAATTCTTGGTAAAAAAGTTTTAGAAGCTCGAGATGAAATTATTAATTGGCTTCGCGAAGAAGGATTAATGATAAGCGAAGAAGAAGTTTCTCAAAATGTGTCCACAGCAGAAAGAACAGGAGGAATAGTTGAACCGTTGCCAAAACTACAATGGTTTATTGCCGTAAACAAACCTTTCATAATCCCCCACTCAGAAATAAAAGGAATTGAAAGTGGAAGCGAAACAACTCTAAAAGAAATAATGAGAAAAGCTGTTTTAAATGAACAAATAGAAATTATTCCAGACTATTTTGGAAAAACATATTTTCACTGGATCGACAAACTCGGCGACTGGTGTATTTCGAGACAAATTTGGTACGGACATAGGGTTCCGGTTTGGTATAGAACGCGGACAGTCGCGGAAAGCACGCGGACAAATGCGGAAGAAATAGAATCAACTACGAATACTGAGATATATTGTGGAATGGAGGCACCAGAGGGTGAAGGTTGGGTTCAAGATGAAGACACTCTTGATACTTGGTTTTCTTCTGGTCTTTGGACTTTCTCTACTCTTGGCTGGCCCGAAAAAACAAAAGATTTAGAAATATATCATCCGACAGACGTACTTGAAACAGGTTATGAAATTCTTTTCTTCTGGGTGGCTCGTATGATACTTATGACAGGTTTTCATTTAGGTACAATTCCTTTTAAAAAAATATACCTTCACGGCACAGTGCGTGACGCAAAAGGCAGAAAGATGTCAAAATCTTTAAATAATGGAGTTGACCCAATAGAAATTTCAGAAAAGTTTGGTGCAGATGCAGGCCGTATGGCTCTTATGGTAGGTTCGGCTCCGGGAATTGATACAAAAATTTCAGAGGACAAAATTAAAGGCTACAAACATTTTGCAAACAAAGTTTGGAATGTTGCTCGATTTGTTTTGCAAAGTACAGAAGAATTTTCTTATGATGAAAATTTTGATGCTTGGTCGGAAAATGATAAAGAATTAATTAAGGCTCAGGATTCAGAATTTGAAACATTGACTCAAGAAATGGATAATTTAAAAATTCATATTGCTTCAGACAGAATATATCAATATATTTGGAATGAATTTGCTTCAAAAATAATTGAGGATTCGAAACCGATTCTGAAAGATGGTACAATAGAAGATAAGAATTCTAGAGCTCAATTTTTACTTCACTCACTTCGAAAAATACTTATCGTCCTTCACCCATTTATGCCGTTTGTAACAGAAGAGCTTTGGTCTTTGATGCCTTTTTCAAACAATAAAATACTGATGGTTGAAAAGTGGCCAAAAATGTAAAACTCTTTCTCGATACAACTTTCCTCGGGTACGAATTTTTTGAAGCTTAAAAAATTCTGAAGTCTCCTCGTCGCCACTCGTCAAACCCCCTCCCAAAGTTGCATCTTCAACGAGTTTTAAATTTTAAATATGATAATATAGTTAGGTATGTTCACATCTTACTCAATATTAATAGCAACTCTAGGGGGTATCGTCCCTGCTTTAATATGGTTATTTTTTTGGCTACGAGAAGATGAACACCAAGAACCAAGAAAAATTATACTTTTAACTTTTCTTTTTGGTATGCTCTGTGTACCACTAGTACTCCCCTTTCAATATTTTGTTTCAAAATATATCGGCGGTGGAGCTGAGCCTTCAACATTAATTGGAATAAATTTTTTACTTGCATTATTTATTATTTTCCTATGGGCAAGTGTGGAAGAAATACTTAAATATATTGCCTCTCACCTACTATTTTTACAGAGGAAAGAAATAGATGAACCAATGGATTGGGTAATTTATATGATTTCAACAGCGCTTGGTTTCTCGGCCGCAGAAAATGCTTTGTTTTTAATTAGTCCATTACTTGAAGGAAATATCTCTTTAAGTATTGCAACAGGTAATCTAAGATTTATTGGAGCCACATTACTTCACGTTCTTTGTTCCGCTGTGGTTGGTATTTTTCTAGCTTTTGCTTTCTACAAATCAAAACACATAAAAACAATGTATCGCTCTCTCGGAATATTAACAGCAATTTTTTTGCATACTGCCTTTAATTTGTTTATAATTACAGATGAACATTCCACAATGACCGTATTCAGTTTTGTTTGGATCGCTACCATTATTCTCATATTACTTCTTGAGAAAATTAAAAAGTTGAAGCCTGTTATACCTAAAAAGATACCTGACATTAATGGTTCTTAAAGTATTATCGGCTTACAAAAGTTAAAGAAAATTATTTAAATAAATTATTAATAAATTACCTAGAGCCTAGCGCCTAGAGCCTAATAGCTAAAATATGAAAAAGAAACCTTCGTTTTTTGAAAGACTTACAGGCAGTGTTAATGTAGAAGATGATGATTTTGAAATTAATGAGCCAGCTACAGAGGTATTACCCGACAAACTAAATGAGTCTTGGATGGATGACTCCGAGGGACAGCTTGCTGTAGATGTACATCAAGGCGATGACGCGGTTATTGTAAAAACAATGACGGCTGGAGTAGACCCGAGCGATATAGAGATCACAGTGTCTCGTGACACCATTACCATTCGTGGTAAAAGAGAAAGCGAACACGAAATACACGACAGTGATTATTTTCATAAAGAATTATATTGGGGTTCATTCTCACGTACAATAATGTTACCTTGTGAAGTTGAATCTGAAGAAGCTAGTGCAAGAGAAGATCACGGCCTTTTAACTATCACACTTCCAAAAATTGATAAGAATAAGCAAACAAAGGTAAAAATAAAATGACCTAAAACAACGAATGCAATGACTATGTTTTAGGTCATCCCAGAAATCCGACCCACTGGAGGATTATCTGGGATCCAAGGAGGATTATCTTGGATCCAACCCCTGAATGACAATACCCTTTCGCTTTAAGCGAAAGGGTATTGTTTTTGTTTAAATTTATTCCTGATTAAAGAGAACTACATCTCTTTTAAATAATCTTAGGCCGATATTATAAATTGTATATGTTATGAAAAATGCAGAAAGGACATCGATCGAGTAATGTCTGTGGGAAAGAAGCACAACACCTCCGAAAAGAACAGCGATTCCAATAAAAAGATACCTGAGTGTTTTGTTTTTATAAAAGATAAGCGCCATTAAAAATGGTAAACCTGTATGGGCCGAAAAAAACAAATCTCCACCAAATGTAAAATCTTTAATAATATTTGCCCCAGTCACTATTGTCATTTGATCTGGGAAAGGACCAATATGTGTAATACTAATAAAAACAGAACGAATAATAACAAAAAGAGCCGTACTTTTTAATATGAAAGGTAATTTTTGAGGTCGAATCAAACAAAGAAGTGCGACAAAAAGAATAAGGACAATAGGGCCAAAAACAAAAAAACCATCTAGATCATAAACCGGAGTATTACTTAATACAATATCTGTTACAGGATTACTTGCTCTCTCTGTTGCATATGTTCCAGCGTAAAAGTTTACGATTAGACTTCCAAAAAGAGCCACCATCCCAGCAAAAAGAGACTCTAAATAAAATTTGTCAGAAAAATATTTCTTATATGTTTGCATTTTTTATATTATTATCTCGACACCAATACACGAATGAAGTCACAAGTATTTTTCTGGTGAAAAATCTTCTGGCCACACCTCGGCTCGCCAGCCTCCGGTCTTGCAGTCGGGTCCCATCCCGACTTCACGAATGACACGAATAGAATGCAATACAAACCTGTATTCTATTCGTGTCATTCGTCGTAGTTTATTAGTGTTATTCGTGTCGTGTTAAAGTATTCGTATAATCAGCGACTACCTCAAATCCGTATAATCTTTTGTTATTGGTTTTTTTAGAAAAACTTCAGAAAAGAAATTCGAAACATAAATTATCGCTGTATTCCAAAGCCCCTGTCCAAAAAACCTGCGCCCCGAAGTAAATATATTAAAATGAAAATTAAATTTTACTTTTCCGTATTTACTTGCTCTACGAGCAGTGTTTGTATCCTCTCCGTAAAAATCTATTGTGGTATCAAATCCATTCATTTTTTCTAATACATCTCTTCGTATTGCAAAATTACCTCCCACCACCATATAACCAGCTAGTAGATATGCTATTCTAGCAAAAATATTCCAATATATCCACACCAAAACTCTTTGATATTTTGGAACGTCATAATATATATACGGACCACTTAAACAGACCAACTTCTCTGAATTTGTAAATTCTTTTTTCAATATTTCAAACCATTCATCATTTAAATATGTATCCGAGTCTATAAAAGCAAGAATGTCACCGCCCGATTCTAAAAAACCTCTCTGACGAGCCCTAGTAACCCCCTTCTCTTTTTCGTGAATTACACGAACATTAGAAAAGGATTCTGCAATTTCTTTTGTTTTGTCGGTACTATTATTATCTACTACAATAATTTCGAACAAATCAGAACTGTGTTTTTCTGCACTCGAAATACATCGATTGATGTATTTTTCTTCATTATATGCTGGGATGATAAGACTAATTTTCATAATTTATTCTTGTCCAATAGTGAGCTTCGCTCTACTTCTGGGTAACTGACATCTTTCTCATTTTTAATATTTGATACAAAACCTTAAACGGAGACACAGTCTTTATTATATCAAATATCATAAAAATATCGCCCCAAACCCCTACCCAAAAACCATATTTGCTCGATTTTACCGGACTTGAAACATTTGGCCAATTTACAACTTTTATTCTAAATTTTCTTTCAATTATTATATTATTTATAAAAACTTCTAAACCAAATTTTGGCAAAGTTAATATTTTTTCTAAATAGCCATCAAACATTTCTTTTGGCAACAACCTTTCACCGGAAATATAATCTAAGCCAATAGCTCGCCACAAACTTGGCGCATTCTTTCGCAAACTAATACTTATATCAGCTTCATTACCTAAAACTGGATTAATTAAATCTGTTATATTTTTTTCATTTAAACCAACCAAATC
>JBAXIZ010000034.1:0-6195 GCA_037138095.1 bacterium | reverse complement strand
AAATTCTGGTGAGTACCAGAATGAAAGACCTTTTGAGATAAAATTGAGTTTACGAAAATTTTATCCAAAAGGTGTACTGCAACTGTAAGTTGGGAATCCAGTCTGAAAATTTGGACTTGGATCCCTGGAGTACCATGGACGACAAAAAATATAGTCATTTCATTTCTTATTTTTTAGTCGATTTTTCTTTTTTAATTTTTAATTTGAAACCTTGGAGCACATATCTCTTTTTTTAAAAAAGTTTGAAAATTTGGGGGCGAGAGAATTTCTTGTTAAGGAAATTGTGGTTGGTGTTGTGGAAAAAAACTGTGGGATAAAAATTTCACCAAAAGATGTGCTCTTCGATAGGGGTACACTCACTATTAAAGGCCCCAGAAGCCTCAAGAGTGAATTGTTTTTAAGGAAAGCGGAGATTGTCGAGGAAATAGAAAATTCACTCACCAGGACGAAAGTGGGACGAATCTTGTAAAACAAAAAACCTCTTTGGGGGAGGTTTTTTGAATTTTTAATTTTATAATTTCAAATTTTTAAATAATGATTAAATGTTTTAATTGACATAAAATAATGAGCAAAGCGATTATATTTTATGTCATCCTCGCGAATGCGGGGATCCAGATTCAATTAGATCATTAAGAAATTATTTATCCCAGATAATGCAATAAACTGGGACATGAAAATTAAAAATTTATGCTTAAAAATTCAGTTTAATTAATATTAAACTGGAAGGAAGCTGTTGCTGAATTTTGCACGGAGTCGTAAATTACTACCTTTAGTTCGTTGGAGTCAGAAATAGAGTCGATGTTTTGTGGAACAAAACTAAAACTATTGTTTGTTAAGCCTCCCACTAAAACATTGTTTATAAATACACTGCTTTTTGCGATTGGAAATTTAGCATTAATGTTTGTTGTTATCTTAACTTTTTCATTTTTTGCAAAACTATTCTGGCTTGGTGTATTAATGCTTATTGTTGGTGCGGAGCCGGGGGTGTGTATGTCATCATAGCTTGTTGGTGGGTTGTATGGTGATATGTAGTTTTGCCCATTTTGCGCTGCCCAAATATCTACAGAATATTCCCATCTTGAAAACTGTGGATCGTTGCTTGGGTTGTTTGGTTTTTGGAAATAATTATCTTTTGAAACCCAATACAAAATGTCGTGTATATCATTATTTACAATTTCCTTTTTCAATTCCGGTGGTGTAAATTCTGTCGCTAGTTTTCCTGATACTGTATCGATCACATAACTTTGCCCACCTTGCCATTTACCTCTCAAAACAGGGGCGCCATCATATGATGTGTTTGGAGCTGGATGTTCAAAACTTTCATTTGGTGTTGTGTTGAGAACCTCTTTCATAAAAGCATTCCACATTGGAGAAATAATAAGGCCTGCAACTTTTTTCTCCATTGGTTTGTTGTCGTTGTTTCCAGCCCACGCACCCACAGCTGTATTTGGTGTGTAACCAATTGTCCACACATCTCTGTAGTTGTTTGTTGTTCCTGTTTTTACAGCAACATCACGGCCGGGGAAATACAAAACTGAGTTTGCTCCATATGAAGGAATTCTCGCATTGTTGTCATTTAAAATATCTGAAATTAAAAGAGTTGTTTGTTTTGGTAAAACCTCTTTTGATTTTTGTTCAAATTTTTCTAAAACTTTTCCTGCACTGTCTTTTATTTCAAGTATTGGTGTGTTTGGGTTATAGACTCCTTTGTTTGCAAATGTCGCATAGGCCGTTGTCATCTCAAGCGGTGTCACTTCACCGCCTCCAAGTACCAAAGTTAGTCCGTAACGATTTGGATCTGTGAGGGTTGTAATACCCATAGATTCTGCTGTTTTAATTGTGTCTTTAATACCAGCCAAATACAAAACTTTCAAAGCTGGAATGTTTATGGATTCAGCCAGAGCACTACGTAATGTCATTGGCCCTCTAAATTTGTCATCGAAGTTGCTTGGTGCATAACAGTCAGCGTTGTCCGAGAAGTCGCTCGGTGCACAGTTGGTAGAAAACTGTGTCTTTAAGTCAAACACAACTGTCTCAGGGCGTAGTCCTTTATTAAAAGCTGTCGCATAGGCGAAGGGTTTGAAGGTTGACCCGGGCTGTCTTTTAGCTGTTGCGATATTATATTTACCATCAATTTTTTCGTCGAAATAATCTCGAGATCCAATCATTGTAAGTATTTGTCCGGTCTTTGCATCCACAGCCACAAGACCTGCGTTTGATGCTTTGAATTTTGTTTCATTTTCAAGTGCAAATTTTTTCACAATTTCTTCGCCTTTTGATTGAAGGTTGTAGTCTAATGTTGTTGTCACAACATAACCTCCTTCATCAAAAGCGCCTGCCCCATATTTATCTTCTAAATATTGTTTTACAAAATCAACAAAATGCGGAGCCTTAATTGAATTGTTTTCGCGAGGAATAAAATTTACTTGTTCGCTTTTTGCTTTTTCATAATCTTCATTGCTAATAACTTTTGTATCAAGCATTCTTTTTAAAACAAGATTTTTTCTGTCATCTAATTGGGTTTTGTTTTTTCCGTACGGAGAATAATAGCTTGGCGCCTTTGGTAATGCAGCTAAATATGCCGCTTCTGCCAAATCTACATCTTTAGCACTTTTTCCATAGAAGGTTTGACTAGCTTCTTCCACTCCATACATACTTCCTCCCCAAGGACTTTCGTTTAGATATAGAGCCAGAATTTCATCTTTTGTAAATTTTTGTTCAAGCTTTAGAGCTAAAATAATTTCCTTTAATTTTCTTGTTGGGGTTTTGTCTCCTGTAAGTAGGGTGTTTTTTACAACCTGTTGGGTAATTGTTGACCCTCCTTGGCTAATACCTAATGAAAATATGTTTGCAAAAAAAGCTCGCAAAATGGCAAGGGGGCGCACCCCTTTATGTGTGTAAAATTCAGTATCCTCAATGGCAATTAAGGCTTTTGGAATAAAGGGAGAAATCTCAGAAAGGGGAACAATTGTTCTTTTTACATCTTTGTTTACATCATATAGAACAATTTTTCCGGTACGGTCGTATATTTTTGTAGATTGTAGAACTTTTCTTTCAGAAATCGACTGAAGATTTGGGATATTTAGGGTTGCTGCCCAAATAATACCAATACCCAAACAAAAAATACCAATAGCTAGCACAAACAATATAGAGTTTTTAAGGCTTTTGAAGGGTGTTTTTTTCATATAACGATTATTAAAAGATGTCCACTCGTCGGACTTGCGAAATTTATTTATCATTGCATATATACTAGCATAAAAAGACAAAAACTGCTTTCTATGGTACAGTTTTTATATGAAATTTAAATTTTCTAAAAAACAAGAAATTAATACAGATGGGAGCAAAATAGAAGAGATTTTAAACAGATCCGTCAGCACTGTTTATCCATCAAAGGATGATTTTAAAAAATTACTCCTAAGTGGAAAACAATTACGAATTTATGTGGGCATAGACCCGACCGCTACTTATGTTCATTTGGGGCATTCAACAAATTATATAATTTTAAAAAGACTTCATGAGTTGGGACATAAAATCATTGTTCTTGTTGGGGACTTTACAGCAATGATTGGAGACCCTAGTGATAAAAACAGTTTAAGAAAACAACTTACAAAAAAAGACGTTGTTAGTAATTTAAAAACCTTTAAACAACAAATTGGTAAAATTTTACCTTTTAAGGATAAAATAAACCCAATAGATTTTGTGTATAATTCCAAATGGTTAGGAAAATTAAATTTTAATGACCTTGTTAATTTGGCATCAAAGTTTACTGTACAACAAATGATTGAAAGAGATGCTTTTCAAAAGCGCATTAAAGAACAGAAACCTCTTTATGTTCATGAATTTTTTTATCCTTTAATGCAAGGATATGATTCGGTGGCATTAAAGGCTGATGTTGAAATTGGGGGAACAGATCAAACTTTTAATATGTTGGCGGGAAGAATTCTTGTTAAAGATTTTCAAAAAAAGGAAAAAATGGTTATGACAACAACTCTTTTGGAAAATCCACTCACCGGAGAGAAATTAATGAGTAAAAGTCTTGGTACCGGAATTGCCCTTAATGAAGATTATCAGAATATGTTTGGAAAAGTAATGAGGTTTCCTGACGAGGCTTTGTTGCAGGTTTTTACTGATTGTACAAATCTTTCTCTAAAAGAAATTGAGGAAATTAAAAATGAATTAAAAAATGGAGTTAATCCTAGAAATATAAAATTAAGATTAGCAAAAGAAATTGTTTCTATGTATCACGGTGCGGAAGAAGCAAATAAAGCTGAACAAGATTTTATAAATACATTTAGTAAAGGCGGTGTTCCTGAAAATGTTTTGGAAATAAAAGTTTTAAAAGATGAAAAAATGGCTGATGTGCTTTTGAAAGCGGGGACTGTAGAATCAAAAGGAGAGTGGCGCAGACTTGTCCTCCAAGGCGGTGTATCAAATGCAGAAACAGACGAAAAAATAGAATCACCAGACGAATTGGTAAAAAATATAACACTGAAGGTGGGGAAGAAGAGATTTGTTAAGCTAGTTTTGGAATAGAATTATGAATCATGAATTAAGAATTAAGAATAAAAACGAAATATAGAAAATGCACGGCGCCTACGGCGCCGTGCATTTTCTTTGAATTTTTATATTTTGCATTCCAAACCAGAGTGAGGTTGTATTTTCCACGAGCATTTGCAGGCGCAAAGCATGGTCTTTTAAGAAAAAATCGCAATGTATTTCATTGCGATTTTTTCTTAAAAGTTTGCGCCGAAACCGAAGCGTGAGCTTGGGGTGGGACCCAAGCGCAAGACTCATTGAGATATTTATGAGCTTGCGAAATAAATATCCAATGAGTGGACAGCTCCTGTAAGGAGGAGGCGCTGGCCGGAGCGGTCGAAAAAAATATTACTGAGCTTCTCCAAATTCTCCTTTAATCTCAACTAGTTTTCCTCCCTCTACTTTAAAATATCTTGAGACCCCAACGGACGGCTGTGCAGACATTGGTTCATCCGCTAGGCGGTCTACATAATTTGCAATTACCACCCCATCTTTAATTTGTGTATTTTGTGGAGCAACCCTGTCGCCCAAAAATATCGTATTCAATATTGTATACCCACTATCATTTTTTAAAGTAACAGCTAAATACGTAAATAACCCTGTTCCGCCACCATCTTGAATCAAAAGAAAAGCTTTATCTGCTTTTCCATCCCCATTTACATCGCCCTCTGAATCATTACCAAAATATGATGTCGTAGTTGTTGTCACAGAGCCCGGAACTTTTTGTTCATTTTGCCCGTCTTTTAAAGTAATTAAAACACCATCAATATCATAAGTAGCATTTTTTAAATCAGTAAAACTTTTACTGGTGGTGGCTGTTTCGCTTGGTGCAGGAGCTGAAACTTTACGTTGCATCAAAAAGACCACCCCAACAATAACCAGAATAGCGCATATAATAAGAATGATTTTTTTCATATGGTTTATTTTTGATAAGCGAAGCGATTACAAAAATCACCACCCCGCCCTTTATTTTCTGTTAATTACTTTATAAATCTTACCCCTCTTCTTACTTTACCCCGTCCAGATATTTTTCTGTTGAAAAATTCCGTACGCTCGACTCGCGCCGTCGCGCTCCGTCTTTCAGTTGGGTCCCACCCCAACTGAACCCAATACAAATACGGAAGGGCGGGGTTAAGAAATAAATTATATCATTTATATAAAAAGAATCGACTCTGTCTATAAATAGGCAGAGTCGATTCTTAATATTTTTCAAACGAGAAACATGGTCTTTTGAACAAAGATAATAAATGTATCGACCATAAACATCTTTGTCCTAGACTTCAGATATAGTAATTTTTTAGGCGTCGGACTAAATAAATCACTTGTCTTAAAAAACTCATTCGAGCTTATGGATTAATTATATCACAAGAAAAATAAAAGCAAATGTTTTCATCCACAGGTATGTGGATGGTTCTAAGTGTTGTAAATGTTGTAATTGTTCTAATGTAAAATTCATTCGATACATCGAATGAATTTTTTGAATTTTCATTTAGAACATTTTGAACAATTAGAACATCTAGAACCTTGATAATACTAGTAAGTGTCGCTCTTTAATTCAGACTGTGATAATATTTAACAATGATTTACATCGTTGGCCTTGGAAACCCAGATGCCGAATATAAAAATACTCGCCATAATGCTGGGCGAATTATTTTAGAT
>JBAXIZ010000033.1:0-6313 GCA_037138095.1 bacterium | reverse complement strand
ATACTAGGTGGGGCTGCGAAATTTTTCACCAGAAAAATACTCGTGACCGATTCCCGGTACAATACTAGGTGGGGCTGCGAAATTTTTCACCAGAAAAATACTCGTGACCGATTCCCAATATCCCCCACAAAAAAACACCAAGGCCTTGCCTTGGTGTTTTTTACTTTTACTAGTTTTGTTTAATACCTAGTTTTCTTCTCTCTATTATATCCTTATACTCCTTGTCGTTTAAAAGTGAACCATCATGATCTACGTGAGCAATATCTGGTTTCTGCGCTCCCACTTCATGCTGTTCATCAACTACTGGTGTAGTTTCCTCTGGTGGAGGTGTAGTACCTCCGGTTGGTGGAGTTTTTGGAGCTCCTCCCATAAATGATGAAAAAAATGACATACTTGACTTTTTTACTATTAATTGTTAAATTGTATCTAGAACAGATAGTTCAGATATCTCAATTGTATCAACAAAAAACAAAGAAAGAAAGCAAAAAATGAACATATTCGAAAAGATGCTCAGAACGAGGAAGCTCCTTTTACTTGGGGAGATAAACTCGAGTATTGTCGAAACCCTGATTTCTCTTATTGAAACAATGAAGCTCGACGGGGTCACTGAAGCTAAGCTTATGATCAACTGTCGCGGTGGGTCTGTCGAGTCGGCACTTCACCTCTATGCGGCTATTGTTGAAAGCGAGATTGATTTCACAGGCGAAGTGGTTGCCAATTGCAAATCATCTGCGGTCACGGTTTTGCAAGCTTGCAAAACAAGAGTTGCTCTTTTGGATTCGAGTTTTCTTATCCACAATACAAGAAGACGGTTTGATGAATTTTTAGACATTTCGAGCCCTGTTGAGTTTTACATTGAAAAACTCAAAAAATCTTATGCAGATGGTTACGATATGAACATGCGTAATCAAAAAGCATTGTCCGCTCGAATAAAGATGAAGAAACTCTATGAGGATTTTTTGGTAAGCGGAGATAACTTCTCGTCCGAGATCGCTCTCAGGATGGGGCTTATTGATAAAATAGTTCATTGATCTTTTGAAGACCAAATCCTAACGGGTTTGGTCTTTTCTTTTTTCCAAACTTTCTGCTATTATTCAAACACTATGACTCACAAATATTGTTATTTTCAGGGTTCCATCATTCCTTTTGATAAGGCTCACATATCACTTAATGATCTTGGTGTGCTTCGAGGATATGGAGTTTTTGATTTTTATAGATCATACAATGGCAAACCTTTTTATTTAAAAGAGCATTTTGCTCGCTTTCAGAATTCTGCTAAAAGCATTGGTCTTAAGGTGCCGGTTTCATTTACTCAATTTAAAAAGATAACATTAGATTTGCTAAAGAAAAATAAAGTAAAAGATGCAAGTTTCAGGGCTGTATTGCTTGGTGGGCCAGTTCAAAATAGTTTAGCTCCGGCCAAGCCAACCTTTTATATTCTTAATGAAGAGGCATATGCACCGACAGGCGAACAAGCAAAAAAGGGGGTGAGTTTAATGATACACGAATATCTCCGCTATATTCCAGAAGCAAAAACAACAAATTACACGGAGGCTGTGAAGATGCAGAAAGAAAAAATGAAACAAAAAGCTTATGAGATTTTGTATGTTTTAAATGGAGAAGTTTTGGAATGTTCCACAAGCAATATTTTTATGATAAAAGGTAATAAGCTTATTACACCGAGTAAAAATATTTTGAAAGGAATTACAAGGAAAGTTATTTTGAAAATGGCAAAGAAGGATTTTAAAATTGAAGAAAGGGATGTGAAGTTGGAAGAATTATTTTCAGCTGATGAAGTTTTCATTTCTGGAACAAATAAAGAGGTCCTTCCTGTGGTAAGGATTGGTAATAAAAAGATTGGAAACGGAAAAGTGGGGGAGAAGACGAAATCCCTGCAAATGCTTTGGGGGCAGGAAGTGAGTAATAGGTAGTGAGTAGTGGGTAGTGAGTAGAAAATACAAACACAAAATTCAAATACAAAATGCGTGACGCCTACGGCATCATGCGTTTTTAAAAGTAAGCAAAAAATCCACCAGAATGGTGGATTTTTTGATTTTTCCCTCGAGAGAAAATTATTTAACTGCGTCTTTAAGCGCTTTAGCCGGTCGGAACTTTGGCACTTTCATAGCAGGAACTTTGATAGCCTCACCTGTTCGTGGGTTTCTGGCCTCACGAGCTGCACGATGCTTTACTGAGAAAATACCCAATCCTGCGATAGAAACTTCGTCGCCTGATTTAAGTGTCTTTACAATAGATTCAAGAATGGTATCAACAACCTGCTCAGCCTGTACCTTTGTACCGCCAACCACGCCGTGAACCACTTCTACAATTCCTTGTTTGTTCATTTTTATTTACTGATGAAATTGGTAATGAAATTCGACCGTCGATTGCTCTTTGTGCGTCAACAAAGAGTGAATCGTCTAACTATCATTATATTACAACGTTTTTTTGGTGCAACTATTTACACCATTGACAATAATGTTGTATTATGCTACAATTATAAAGGAATATCGCTTTAAACGAACGTTTAAACGCCAAAATATGGCTATAAATGGTCGTCTACGGCGGTGTTTTCTTTGACAGAAATCGAAAAAAAATGAACAAAATCACTAAGACTGAACTTGTGATGGTGGCCATTGCCGTCATCATCCTCGGTACCATCTATGGTATCTGGCGTATCCAAAAGTCCGAAGACAATCTCATCCCAAGCACCTCGGTGCAAAGGGTGGAGAAAAAACAGCGGGCTGAAAAACCGTCCATGAAGGAAGAAGGCTTTGATGTGAAAGGTCGCATCAAGGTTTCGTTAGATAAAGAATAGACCTGCGAAAAAAACCAACAAACAAAAACAACAACAAAGAAAGACAAACTGAATGAAATCAATCAAACAAATCGCAACGTTTATCCTCGCCTTCGCCCTCATTGGCACCAGTTTCGCACAGACGTATACGAAGCCGACAACACCGACACCCGTAACTCAGACGACTATCACCACGCCTCCGCCGGCTTCATTGCCGATCGGAAGCAAAGGGATGCTCCGGGCGTATGCTCTCGAGCAGGTCGCCGGGAGTGACATGTCGATCTGGAGCGAAGCAATCATGTGGAGCTCTGATTCGGTGACGAATGTTTATTTCCATCCGGAAGTCGCACCTTCGGTCGACGAAGCTATCCAAGCACTCAGCTTCAACTGGTTCAACTTCAAGGTTTCGGATAAAACCAAACCTTTGTATGTTTATGCCAGCCTTCACAACAAAGACGGAATGTCTCTGTTCTATGGGAACGTTAATGCCAGCCGTTCGGAAAATGGTTTGCTGGTATGTCCCGGTGGGGTGGAGATGAAGATGGGTTCGTGGACACCGATTTATGTTGGTGAAAATGTCAAAGGTGCTTCCATCCGGCTTGATAATGGCGATAGGGTTTCGCTCAATGTTTGGAACGGCTATGTGTTTTTTCAAGGTGATTATACCGATAAAGATGGCATGATCGTTCTTGACTTCGATGATGGAAGTTCAATGCAACAAATCGGCTATTCACTTCGGACATGTTTACAAGTCCCCTTGTATAAAGTTTCGGGAACAGTCGGCGCCTATCTGGGAGACTATTACAGTTTCATTGTTGATGATACTCAACCCGGTACTACCTATGTGAACTTGGGTAATTGCCAAGTTGGTGGAGATCACGAAGCACCTGTTGCCTCAATCAACATCACCTCATCAACACCGCGGACTGTGAAGTTCTTTTGCCAAATTTGGGACAATAGTACGTTAGTTGAACAGCCGGGTTCTGGCTGGATCTTCAAAAAAGGTTCAGACACTGAAATGCCAGTCTCCCTTGCCCCAGTTGCTCCGGGCGAATGGTCGGCTCCGATCACACTCGAGCCAGGTGAATGGTTCTTCTACATGGATACGGAGCTTTTCGAAACTCCGGCGCCCGACAATTACTATGGCGGGAAGGGATGAAGAAGTTTCTAGTACAAAAACCAAAACCACTGTGTTTGCGAAAGCAAACACAGTGGTATTTTTTTGTGTAAAATTTGTATTGTCATCCTCGCTTGCGGGGATCCAAGTTAAATTTTAATTCTTTGGACTTGGATTCCCGCGAGTACGCGAGAATGACAGAGGGGAGATTTTATCTAGCGTAGTCGATGATGCGTGTTTCTCGGATAGCTGTAACCTTAATCTCTCCAGGATATTTCAATTCTTGTTCGATTCGTACTGCTACATTTCTTGCGAGCTCTTTTGTTTCAACATCTCCCATAGCAGACGGATTTATAAATATTCGAATTTCACGTCCAGCTTGCAAAGCATAAGCTTTTTCAACGCCTTCAAATGAAGTTGCGATTTTTTCCAAATCTTCAAGTCGTTTGATATAGTTTTCAACACTATCTCGTCTTGCACCTGGGCGTGAGCCAGAAATAGAGTCAGCCACTTGCACAATAATACTTTCCACAGTTTCAAAAGGATATTCTTCGTGATGAGCCTGCATAGCTTTTATCACATCTTCACTCACATTAAATTTCTGAAGAATTCTTCGTCCGATTTCAACGTGTGAACCAGCCACTTCGTGGTCGACAGCTTTTCCAATATCGTGGAGAAGTGCACCAGCTTTTGTTGTCTGAACATTTGCACCCATTTCTTGGGCAATCATTCCTGCAATATGTGTCATTTCCACAGAGTGTTGAAGAACATTTTGACCATAACTTGTTCGGAAATATAATCTTCCTAAAATTCCTAGCAATCTTGGGTCTAGGTTGAACACTCCCACTTCATATGCTGCCTGCTCTCCTTTCTCTTTAATTATTTTATTTATTTCAAGTTTTGCTTTTTCAATCATTTCCTCAATTTTTGCTGGCTGTATTCTTCCATCAAGAATTAAGTTTTCAAGGGCTACACGAGCAACTTGTCTGCGGATAGGGTCGAATGAAGAAATTGTGATAGCTCCGGGAGTATCATCAACAATAAGTTCAACACCAGACATTCTTTCAAATGTTTTAATGTTTCTTCCTTCTTTTCCAATCACCTTACCTTTGATTTCATCATTTGGAATATTTACATGAGTTGTAAATACATCTGATGAAACAGAATTTCCATATCTTTGAATACAAGAAGCTAAAATATCTTTTGCTTGCTTCTCGATTTTTTCTTGACCTGTCATTTCGAGTTTTTGCATTCGAATTGCAAGATCTTCTTCGGCTTGAACTTCAATAATTTTGAAAAGTTCTTGCTTACCTTCTTCTTTTGAAAGTCCTGCAATTTTTTCAAGCTCACCTAACTTTTTATTTTCAATCTCAGATATTTTCAAAATTTCAGCTTCAATTTCAGCATTTTTCTGCTTCATATTTTCAGCTTCTTGATCAATATCTACCTGCCTTTTATCCAAAAGAGATTCTTTGTTTATAAGTCGCTCTTCTGTTTTTAACAACTTCTCTTCTTTTTCTCTTTGCTCTTCGCGTGCAGATTTTGCTAATTCAATAGCATTTTTTTCTGCCTCAAGGGTGATCTTCTTGGCTTCTTCTCGCGCTCCCAAAAGCATTTCCTTGATGTCGAGCTCCATAGAACCCTTCTTCCCCAAAGAAATGATGAGACGCAAAAAATAACCAACGATGACTCCAATGAGTCCTGCGAGGGCTAAGAATATGATTACTTTTAATGTCATTTGTGTGAACAGCTGTTCACCCCTTTAATTATGTGATGTGTTTCTGCGGAAATTGTAAATTGTTGAGAATATTTGTCATATAATGCCAGAAGTTTGCAGCCTTAATTTAATACCAGTAATAACCCCATAATACATTTGTCAAGGGGAAAATGCAAGGCAGAGCCTTGCGGTGTTTTTCTTTCTTGTATTGTCATTCCCTCGGAGGTTGAAATCGGGACGGGACCCGATTTCAAAAGCTTTTCAGAATTTTTGTGAGTGAAGCGAAACAAAAAGTCGAAAAGGTGTACTGCGACAGTAGGTCGGGAAATTCCAGTCTCGCATCCGCATTGTCATCCTCGGGTAGTCCCGGGGATCCAAGTTTGTATTTCAAAATTTACAAAATCTTTCTCGGTATAAGTTTTTTGGAACACGAAAAAATTCTGCTGAATTTTTTCTCTGTCCGTCGTCGCCACTCCTCCCAAGTTTCCAAAAAACTTACACCTTCGACAATTTTGTAAATTTATCTATCCCTGGTTGTTTTGTTGTGTAAGCCAGCGGGCTGTGTAACGCGATTACGCAAAACACAGGCTATTTTAAAATTTTCTTTTAAATTCTATAAAAAGTTGTACAATAGACTTGTCCGGAAATAACTATTTTGATATAATATATACATAACAATTAT
>JBAXIZ010000032.1:0-6403 GCA_037138095.1 bacterium | reverse complement strand
ACAGTGCACGTACCTGTGCAATATAGCTCGGCCACGGTTCCGCTGATGTTGGTGATGGTGCTGGTGGTATAGACGCCGTAGCCGGTGCTGGTGTTGGTAATGGTTCCGCTGATAGTGGAAATAGTGCTGTCGCTATAGATGCCGTAGCCGGTGCTGGTGTTGTTAATGGTTCCGCTGAAGGTGGAGAAGAGGTCGCTACGGTTGTTGATGCCGTAGCCGCTGCTGTTGTTGTTGATGGTTCCGCTGATGTTGGTGATGGTGCCATAATTTTTGATGCCGTTGGCGCTGCTGTTGTTGTTGATGGTTCCGCTAATGTTGGTGATGGTGCCGTAAGTATAGATACCATCGCTGTTGCCGCCACCGCTGCTGTTGTTGTTGAGGGTTCCAGTAATATCAGTAATGGTTCCGCCGTTATAGATGCCTCTGCCGCTACCGCTATTGGTAACGGTTCCGCTGATGTTGGTGATGGTGGCGGAGTTGTAGATGCCAGAGCTGCCCATGCCGCTACCGCTATTGGTAACGGTGCCGCTGATGTTGGTGATGGTGGCGGAGTTGTAGATGCCAGAGCTGCTCATGCCGCTACCGCTATTGGTAACGGTTCCAGTGATGTCGGCTAGGGTGCCGCTGTAGTTATAGATGCCTCTACCGCTACCGCTATTGGTAACGGTGCCGCTGATGTTGGTGATGGTGCTGCTAGGTTTGGCGTTATTGATGCCATATCCGCCACCGGTGTTGGTGATGGTGCCGGTGATGTCGGTGATGGTGCCGCCGCTGTAGTTATTGATGCCGTATCCGGTGCTGGTGTTGGTAACGGTTCCGCTGATATTGGAGATGGTACCGTAGGCGTTATGGATGCCTTTACCGCTGCCGGTGTTGTTGACATCGCCGGCAATTGTTACACTTCCTCCCGAGTTAATGGTAAGGCCATAGCCTGAAGTGCTGTTTGAAAAACCACCGGTTATTGTAATGCCTGCGGTGGAAGTGATTAAGGCAGCGTCAATAATCTGCGGTACGCCGCCAATCATTGGAACTGTTAAGTTGGAAGTTAAAGTAAGCGAACCGCCGGTAGCAAGGTCAACAATCCCAACTAAAGTCAGCGCCCCGCCTGCCTGCACCATTGCCTTGCCGTTAAGGTCAATTACATCTGTTGCTACGGGTACGCGGTTAACTGTACCGCCGGGCATTTCTACCCAGTTTGCGGCAACATTGGTATTGCCTGCTATAACTGCTTTTAATGTGACTGTTGGGTCAACAACATAATCAATATCAACATTTCCAATTATTTTTAAATCAAATTGGTCTGTTGGGGTTTGTAGGTTTGTAAGGAGAATTTTGTAAGTGTTGGCATCTGTGATGTTTTCAAAAGTGGCAACGAGGTCACCTTCTGTTTTGTTTCCATCTGCATCGGTGTAAACTGGGTAAACTTCTATTGAAGCTGGGCTGTTTATGTCCGTAGCTTTTGCAAAAATTGTGTTGTCTTTTGTATTATTTAAAACTTGCTCAAAAGTCACTCTCACATATTGCCCATCTATAATTGAAGCATAATTATTGTCTTGAGTTTTTACAGTGTCATAAATATCGGCAATTATGTTTTTATCTGCATCAAGTTGAAAAGCTTTTGATATGAAAATAATTTCAAATACTTGTGTGGACAAGTGAGGAACTGTCCATTCAACATAATCTAAGTAGCCGTTAAGATCTGTATCAAATGCATAGAAAGACATTTCTTGATCTCCATTATTTTGCCATTTGACTTTGATTTTATCTTCTTGTCCCACTTTGTATATTTCTGGAATTGTTGTTGAAGCCAAAACATCAACAAGTGGAACATTTGGATTTTCATCTGGTGAAGATATTGTGACAAGTTTTCCGGTGTCTGTGTCTTGTTCTGTGACTTCAATGGTTGCTGTTGATGTTGCTTGTTCTGAAGTAGAAGTTGCTTCCGTATCAGGAGTAGATGTTCCGGAAATGAAATCTGATAATTTACCTACTGTATCTATTACAAAATCTTTTGTTTTGTTGAGGATATCACCCAAAACACCACCTGTGTTTGAGTCGGTGGATGTTGCAGGGGTTTCTGTTGCTATTGTTTGTGTGGTTGCTTGCCCATTCAAATCTTCTCCATCAAGATTTGCGTGGGTGGTGTCGGTTGCGATAATTGTTGAGATGCTGATGTTTGTAGTACTTCCTTCTGTTGAGGTTTGTGTGCCTCCCGCATTGTCATCCTCGCCCGCATTGTCATTCCCTCCGGTAGTACCCGAGGATGACAATACAGTATCGGGAATAATAGAAGAGGGATTCCCTTCCGTGACGGTCTGCGCGCCGTTCACATTAGTTTGCGGGCTGTAATCAGCCATGGAGATGCCCCAGATAATTCCAGAGGCCGCAAGTATTACAGAAAACGCAAGAAAAATGTCAGATTTGAGGGATCTTTTTTGAAGGATTATCTTTTCAATAACCCGTATTTGTTTTGGAGTTTTTTTACGAAGGTCAAGGAAATTTTTTAAACTCATATCACTATATATTTTAGCATACTTTTTATGTTTACCTACTAATTTTACCTGTGGATAAGTCAAGAAAAACAACGAGTGAGCTCAGGTGAGTACCTGAGCGCAAGGCCGGAGCACGACTGTGAATTCGGGAGGGGCCCCGAATGCAAGACCGGAGGCTGACGAGCCGAGGTATGACGAAAAGATTTTTCAGCAGAAAAATACTTTTGGTCGAGGTGTGGTCAGAAAATTTTTCAGCAGAAAAATATTTGTGACTATAGCACGACTATGTTTTTCTTGATCCCAGAAATTTTTGTAATCAAAAATTATCCGGGATCCATGAATTTCAAAGCCAAAAAATATTAACTCGTTCGTGTGAAAAATTCAAAACCCAGAATTTTCCGAAGGAAAATTCTGGGTTTTCTACTCACTACTCACTACCCACTACTCACTACCCCACTACTCACTACTCACTACTCACTAATCAGTTCCCTTCTAGCACATCAATCATATTTTCCTGAATATCTGCCACTTTTGCCATTACCTGAGTTCCATACGCACAAGACGATCCCCCACTTCCATAATATTTACACGCAGCCGCGAGTTCTGATGCATAAGTTCCGTCACCGGCTCCCAAATCACCCAAATACATTCCTGAAGCAGTAAAAGCATCTCTGGCTTTCCAAGGATCAGCTTGCTTTACACCAAGAGCTTTTTCAATTCTACTTTCAAATATCATCCAAGTTGATGGAATAAATTGCGCAGGACCCATCGCACTTCCATACCCTCTTCCTACATAATAAGTTTTACTACCAATAGGACATGATACTGGGGTTGTTTTCCAATCTCTACCCAATGCACTTGTAATAACTTGAAAAGGAACGGTATCTCTTGGTACTTTCATAACTTTTTCAAAAATAGTACCAGTGTTTTTTCCTTTTCCATCTCCTGTTGTTAAGTCTGTCACCAAACAAGATCCAACATTTTTACCCAAATCTGATTCTTGTTTAATAATTGCAAGAAGAAAAGCTGGACGCACACCGGTTATTCTTTGAACTTCTTTTGCATAAGTTAAAGCTGTTCCAAAAGGAATGGCTCCAGAATCTCTAAGCGCAAAAAGTGCATCTCGAATTTGTTGAGCTTTTTTTTGTTTTTGAGCTATTAATTGTTCGTAAGTAAACTCAGTAGTTTTAGAAATGGCAAGAAGTTTTTTCTTTTCTGCTTCTTTTCTTTCAACTTCTCTTTTGTTTGCTTCGATGGTTTTTTTTGCATTAAGCTCATCCGCCTTCTTTTTATCAAGAGCTTCTTTTTCTTTTTCTGCAACGGTTTTTGTACCGCGAATACTAGCAAACAAATCCTCTATGGATCTGTTTATAGAATTAAAATTATCTACATCAATAAGTGCATCTGAAAGACTACTGTTTGCAAAAACGATTTCTGGCAAAGTCACTTCATCAACTTGATTTAATTTTTTAATTATTTGAGCGAGCGAGTCTTGACCTCTTTGAATTTGACTATTTAGCTCACCAATTTTTTTTGTCTTTGTTACAATCTCACCACCAATTTGTTTTATATTAATATCTTTTGCTTTAATATTTAATGTTTTTTGTTTAATTTCTGATGTCAAAACATTCACATCTTTTTGGATAGATGATGATTGCGTTTTTTGAACATTCAATACTTGTGTAGTCTCTACAATTTCTTTTTCAGTTTTAGCTAATTCAGCCTCACATTTTGCTTTCGCCTCTGGAGACGACAAACAATCCCCCACGAGAGCGGTTTGGGCTATTACAGTATGAATTACGGCAGAAAATAGCAGACATATACTTAAAACATAAAAAATTCTTCTCATTATTTCTCTAATGATAGCACGAACAGCCTTTAGGCACTAGGCTCTAGGCGCTAGCTTTCAAATACAGGCTCTAGTGATTAGGCTCTAGGCTCTAGATTAAAATACAAAAGAGGCTTTCCCGAAGGGAAAGCCTCTTTTGTATTTTTCATTCATCTCCAACCAATAAGCTTAATATTTAATCTTGAAATCTTTGAGTGTAATAATTTTTTGGAAACTTGGGAGAAGTGGCGACGACGGACAGAGAAAATTTTTTAGTGAGCTCAGGTGGGTGCCTGAGCGCAAGGCCGGAGCACGGCGGTGCGAGGCATGTGGAAAAGATTTTTCAGCAGAAAAATACTTTTGCAAAAAATATCCGTGTTCCAAAAAATTATTACTGAAAAAGATTTCGTATTTCAGATTAAGCTTCTGTTTCCTCCTCTTTCTTTCCTTTAGTCTCTGAAAGACTAATTTCTGAAACATCAACAGGTGTTGCAACCTCTTCCACTTCTTCTTCCTTGGCTGGTGTTACAAGAGCAATAACTTCATCAGGATCTGTTACGAAAGTAACTCCGGCTGGAAGTTTAATATCTTTAACCAAAATTCTTGCTTCAAAATCTGTAAGTGCTGAAATGTCAACGTCAATCTCATGTGGCAAATTACTTGCTTCGGCTGAAACTTCAATTTCATGCATAACCTTTACAAGGGAACCTCCTAAATCTTTTTGAGCAAAAGAAACTCCAATAAAGTTAATTGGAATATTAACTTCCACCTTCTTTCCTTTTTCAATAATATAAAAATCAACATGAATAATCTTTCCACTTACAGCATCCTTTGACACTTCGTGAATAAGTGCATCATGCTTCTCATTTCCGTCAACAAGAGAAATAACAGATGATTCCCCTGCCTCCTTAAAGACTTTTAAAAAATTAATTTCATTTATAGAAATAGGTGTTGATTCTTCTTTTCGGCCGTAATATACAGCAGGAATAAAGCCATCTTTCCTTAGCCCTTCTAGATTTGTAGTAATTTCTCTTTTTGTTATATCAAGTGTAATCATGGGGCACAGTATAACAACATTTCCACAAAAAGCAACTTCTTTGGGAACCGAGTTCCCAAAAAAATTCATTCAAGAAATAGATTTCCTAATTCCTCACCCCGCTTCTTACGTTCCTGAATATCAACAAGAGAGTCTTCTGCAAATTTAATATAATCCTCAATACTCTTAAATTGACCTAAAACAATGTCCTTGGAGCAAATTTCTTTTTGATTACTTTTCTTGCCACAATATTCTTCCCAACTAGACATCCAAAATTTGGGAACCGAGTTCCCAAACTGATGAACCTTAAAGTTTAAATTAACATAAGCACTTAAATGCAATAGATATTCGTTCGAATCTACATGAATTGCTTTATACGCACCCTGAAAAAGCGAGCCCGATCTAGTATTTTTTTCATTAAAATAATTTGTATATCCCAAACCTAATTTATGCATAAATTTTTCTATACCCTTTTCAGCTACTTGTTCCAGAATTAAATGGTAATGATTTCTATTTAAACAATATGAGATAATTTCAACTAATTTAGGTTCTTTATCATTAGTTTTTTCATCTTTACACTGAGATTTTTCATACAAGCTACCTATAGGGTTAACATTATTA
Organism: bacterium; assembly: GCA_037138095.1. Classification (GTDB taxonomy): domain Bacteria; phylum Patescibacteriota; class Minisyncoccia; order Phycocordibacterales; family CAIZIN01; genus CAIZIN01. The sequence continues at coordinate 426 of JBAXIZ010000032.1, read as the reverse complement.
AAACTTATCATGCTTTTAAAAAATCTATCCAAATCTCGTTGGATCGAACTACAGGAAGACATGATTAGTAGAATTAAATTTTTAATCGGCAATTTCCTCGTGCGACTAAATACCCCTTTAAGGCCGTCTTTTGAACGGCTCGTAAACTCTTTATTATCAAGCTCATCTGTTATGTTTTTAGTTAATTTTACACGTTTGTCTTTTTTTGTTTCATATAATAATTTCTCTTGTGTACGATATTGCTACTTGTATATTAAAATAGTTTTTTCATTTTTATCTGCTTCTTGATTATTTTTTTTATTTTTAAATAATTACATACTGCAATCAAAAAGTCAATGCTGGTTTTTTAACTAATTAATACTTATAAAATTCAAGTATTATTTAAAAAATAAAGTAAAAACAATTAATTATCGAAAATATCAGTAG
>JBAXIZ010000031.1:0-6518 GCA_037138095.1 bacterium | reverse complement strand
GTGAAGAGGGTTTTAGTCCGCAAGCGCTGTTTTAGATTTTAATGGGACAGTAGTGTGTACGAGTACGTCCTCTTGACTTTCCAATATTTACTGCTATTGTATGGCGAGGAAGTTAGCGGGTCACCTAGCGTGAACGCCCTTCAAAAACAAAAAATACACCATCACAACTGAAATGAAAGAGATGATTAAAAAAGCTTGTAACAGCATCATTGAACACATCGGTGATATCATAGTCATAGCCATTATTATGATCTTGATCGGCGGGTTCTACTCATTGTTCTGCATCCACAGCGTGGGTAAACACGAGATCGGTTTTACCTACAACCGATTCAACGGCGAAATCAAAATTCTCAACCGTCAAGGATGGTTTTGGTTTTGGTCACCCAAATATGTGGTCCACACTATCGACCAAAGACCATACCAAATCAAGATCACAGCAACACTTGGTATTGGTGATCGGGTACTCAATGCCAAACTGGTGAAATTCAATCCCAAAGGCCTCGACCAATTTGTTGCTTGGCATGGAAGAGACGCTGGTGACAATGTGAGGCCTCTGCAGGAGATATTCAAATGCTATGCCTTTGCACCAGATGGAGGGGCAAGTTGCCCTTTCATTGAAGTCATTAGCGAAACATCTCCAACTGGCGCGGATCCAAATGGAACAAAAAAGGAGGCTAAATGATGAACTGGAAATTAGGGCTTATACCCGCACTTCCTTTACTCGTCTATTTTGCTTTCCTCAACCATGTCGAGCCAAACGAAGCTGGATTGGCGAGAAATCACATCACCGGCGACATATGGGTACAACATGCTGGCTGGCACTCGACTAGCCCATGGACTTGGGTCGCTCGAATTAAAACAAACCCGATTCGGGTAGGTGTGCCAACCGCAGGTCGCGGGTACAGTGCAAAATTGATCCAATTCCAACCTGAATATGCAAATGATTTTTTGCAACAGGAAGGATGGAGATACTACTGGTGGAACAATCGTGTTTCCTTCAACCTCGGCAACAAAGACGAATACCGAGGATTCAAGAATATAATGTTGGGGTATGCTTACAGCAAACAGAAATTCCCCTTCATCAAAATTCTTGAGGAATATGAGAATTGATCAACTACAACCCCAATCTGGCAACAGGTTGGGGTTTTTTCTATCTTATTTCAAAAACAAATTATTTTTCTTTATAAAAATCTTCTTCTTCGTAATAATAGGATTGTTCAATGCCTTTCATGAAAACTTCGCGATCATCAATTTTGTCTGTCAAAGCACCTCGCAAAAGTTCACGAATTTCTAGATCATTTACAGGGCTTCTTTGCATTGCGTTTAAATAATCCATTTTATCTACAGAGGCCCAATCCACGCACTTTTTTATATTTTTTTTGAACATTAAATCAAGCCAGATCCGCTGACTTCTCCCGTTGCCCTCCATAAAAGGGTGCGCAATATTCATCTCAACATACTTTTTAACAATGTCTTCAAAATTTATTTCAGGCATTTCATCTATCTTTTTCAAAATTTCTTTCAAATAAAGATGTGAAGCAAAACGAAAACCGCCTTTACTTATATCTTTATCTCGAACTTTTCCGGCATAATCATAAAAATCTCCCGAAAGATGGGAGTGGATTTGTTGTAAACCATGAATTGTGCCTATTTCGAAATTTTGAATATCTTTGCTATCAAAAAGCCCAATTGCACGCCCTTTGCTAGCCTCATCGATGTTTATCATACTCCAATTATAACACAATTTTATCCAAATTGCTATTTTACAAGATGATTTTTTGTTACCACATATCGGGTTCGAACTCTACTAAATAATATATAATTCTGCTACAATTCTTATATGAAAGACATCAATCTCCATGCTAAGTGGATTATCAAGGCTCCCCTAGCGGAAGTTTTTAACATAATGACTGACTTTGAAAAATTTCCTGAGCATTTTCCAAAAGTTGCCGAATCTATACAAATCGTAAAGCGTGAAGAAAATTATTTGGAAATAAATGCGACAGCTAAATCTTTTGGCCAAAATTTTCCCGTAAAAATGAAAACTCAAATCCTTCCCGGAAAAGGATACATTTCAGACAATGAAAGCCCGAAATTTGGAACTTCAGGCCATGAAGAATTTTTACTCTCGGAAAGTCCAGAGGGAACAGTAATCGATTACACTTATCAAGTTACCATTCACAAACGCTGGCTCCAAATAGTTGCAAAACCTTTGATCGGTTGGTTTTCTATGAAACACTGGGAGAAAGCTGTCATAGATGAACTAAGAAAAAAGCTCGAGAAGTAAAAGGTTATTTTTTACCACATATAAAACTTTAACTTGTGATATAATTTTCAAATGCAAATAAAAAAAGGTTTTAATGCCAACCCACATAAGTCTGCAAATAAAGTTACAATAAACAGCTTTATGATGGGTTCTTTGTTTTTTATTCTCACCCTCGTTATTGCCATCGACCCAAACAAATTCTCCCCCTTTGTAATTTATCAACTTGTATTAGCAATCCCGCTATTATTCGTCTCTAGCTTAGCATATTCAAAAATTGGCTATAGCAAAGACACACATAATTGGGATATTTTAGGCTGGCACACAAACAACTTGGGAAATTTATTTGTTTTGAATTCGGTCGGATTGGTGGCGGGAAATTATGATCTACTTTTGGCAAAAATATATTTCACTCTATTTTGCTTTTTAATGACAATTTATACCTTAATTAATATCAATCACGAGCCAAAATCATGGCCAAACAGGGTGTACAAATTATTCTTTCTATTAATTGTAACAATACTTGGTGGGGTTTTGATTATTCTTTAGGCAAATACTTTAAAAAGAATTATAATTAATATTATTAATCTAATTAAAAACTATGCAAATTTTTAAAACTTGGATGTTTAAGTGGTGGGAAGTGAGTTTGATTAAAATCTGTCTTCTCTCTTTGGGTATTCTGTTGGGTTTATACTTCTATGATTATCTAATTAGCTTTTTGTGGCTTTGGTGGAGTTTGTTTATCATTCTCGCTCTGTATTTTATAATTAAATTTATAAAAGAAGCATAAAAACTTAAACCAGCACGGATTTCCGTCTTCACGGAAATGACAAAAAGGGAGATTGGCACTGTTTGACAAAAGTAGTGCTATTGTGCTATAATATAGGGTAGCTAGGAAAACAGCTTAGAAAGTGAGTAAGTGGCTCAAAATATGGATTTTTCTATATTACAAGCTACTTACCCACTTTCCAAGCTCTGCTCTTTCAAAGAGTGTGAATAAGGGAGTGTTTCAGAAAATCAAACCACCAAAAATATGAACATCTACAGCATACTCATGATCGCCTTTATCATCGTCGGCGGACTCATCCTCGCCCTCCAGATTTTTGGGGTCTTTGACCTCATCCAGAGCTTCGGCAAGAACCCGACCGACCCCAGCCCCGGCAAAGTCACCGGTTTCCCGCTCATCCGCGGTGATGGCGGTGTCAAGGAAAAATCGGCGCGCGACATCCCGGCAGAACGAATCAGTGACAAAAAAGTCAAATTCGTTTCGAGAAAAGGAAACGAATTGCGCTCCAAGTTTCGCCTAACCGAAGACGGCCGTGCAGCCATCCAGCGCGGACACACCATCTTCGTTCGCAAACTGGCCGCCTAGCACTCGAGCCTCGGCTCCCCATCAATACCCTCGTTGCAATGAAAATTTGCGACGAGGGTATTTCTATGTCTTAAAAAATATTGGTATTTCTTTTTGTAATATATTTGAAACCTGTACGGCAGGTACTTCAGAGGGCAAAATGTGTATAAAAAAACACCGTATTTAGTGTTTTTTGTTTGTATATATTTTAAAACTAAAGTACAACCTCAAATTTTTAAACAGATATAAACCAATTAAACAACAAAAAGTGTCCAAACAAAAAACAATATTAGTAGTAGAAAGCAAACTTCCATTACTTAAAAAAATAAAAGAGGGATTTGAAGAAAAAAAATTTAATGTTATTTCTGCTCGCAATGTAGAACAAGTATTTAATGCAATGCCAAGGAAAAAAGTAGGAAAAATTCTCACAATTGAAAATATTGAGCGCGCACTAAAACATCTTGAAAATTTGAAAAAAGTTGATGCTATTTGGCTCGATCACAATTTACTTGGTAAAGAAAACGGTATTGATTTTGTTAGAAAATTTAAGGCCAATGGCGGAAGTTGGAGTAAAATACCAATTTTTGTAATATCAAATACCGAAAGTTCGGAAACAATAAAATCTTATGTTGACTTAGGAATTAGTAAATATTATATAAAAAGTAACCACAAACTTGACACAATCATTAAAGATATAGATTATTTAGTAAAATAAAAATAAATTGTAATGAAGTCTTTTGTGCCCCGTCTTAAAGTACATGCTCCCAAACATAAGAGTTTGGGATCACCAATGAAAAAACAGCTTTATTGGCTGTTTTTTCATATTAATTTCTAGGTGTTTGTATAAAATTATATTCTGTGGTATAATATATGTAGATTAGAAGGGGGAAACTATGCAAAATTTACCTTCAATTCAAGAGCTGGCATCCAGAGCCAGAGATATCGCAAAATTACACAACATCCCCATGCTTGATGCCATACGCAGTGTGGCCGAAGAATATGGAGCCACAAGTACAATCATCGCAAAAGAACTCTCTCGACGAGGGGTTCTTGCCAAAAAAAAGAAAAGGGTGCAAAAACTTTTGGCCGAAGAAGTACAAAGAAGGATCAGGGGCACCAAACCCAAAGCAGAGAAAGCAAAAGAGAGAAAAAAGAAAAAAGAGAAGATTGACCCTGAAGATGCTGAACGTGACTGGGCTTTGACTTTACAGCTCAAGCGAAGAAACCTTGGATGCGCTTTGCATCACGAAAGAGAGATGCGGAAGGGTTTTATGTTGGCCGATCATCTGGATGACTACTAAGAGCGAACTACGGTTCGCTCTTTTTTATGGGGAGTAGGTGAGAAATTAATTACACTGCGGAGGAGGTGAGAGGTCGGTCACCTCGAAGTTATTCCGTCGAATAATTTCTTCTCGATCAAGAATATTTTTCTACTGAAAAATTTCCTGACCACACCTCGGGTCAAAAGTATTTTTTTGCTAAAAAATCTTTTCACCATGTCTCGACCAAAAGTATTTTTCTGCTGAAAAATCTTTTCGTCATACCTCGGCTCGTCAGCCTCCGGTCTTGCGCTCGAAAACTCTTCCGAGCTCACCCCAGAATTTTGATTTTGTTTGCTAACAAAATAACAAAATTCTTTTCGAATCTCACCTGCAAAGCATGCAGATGCTTTGCTCTCCTCCGCAAATAAAAATAACTAGACATAAAGTCTAGTTATTTTTATTTGCGGAGAGGGAGAGATTCGAACTCTCGATACCCTTTCGGATATTCCAGTTTTCAAGACTGGTGCATTCAACCGCTCTGCCACCTCTCCCTGTATTCCAGTTGAATATTCTACATATTACCTAAAATTTGAACTTTTGCAATGCAGAAAAAATTTTGTTGTGATATAATATTTCTAATGGAACCTATCTTTTGGCAAACATATGAATATGAACATTATGAAAAAAATCCAGACTGGTTTTGGATTGCGGGTATTTTAGGCGGAACGCTTGCCATCGTTGCTGTGATTTTCAGTAATTTACTTTTTGCAGTACTTATAGTTATGGCAACGGTGGCCATTATTCTTTTTGGAAACAAGGAACCACACTTACTTGACTGTGAAATAAATAAAAAAGGAGTGCGTATACACAAAACACTTTATGTATATTCTAATCTAGAGGCTTTCAATGTAACTGAAGGATATTCCCCAAAACTAATTTTAAAATCAACCAAAACTTTAATGCCTCTTATTACAGTGCCAATTGGCAATGTGCATCCGGATGAAATAATCCCTGTACTTTCAAGTGTTCTTGTTTACAATGAAGAGCTTCGAGAACCTATAGCGCATTTGATTATGGACCATTTGGGCTTTTAATCATTATATGATAATGTGTTTCCAAAATGCTTCCATCGTTCAATGGATAGGACATAACTTTGCGGAAGTTAAGATGTAGGTTCGATTCCTACTGGAAGCACAAATAAAAACTCTGGCCTTCGCCAGTTTTTTTATTTATGCTTCCAAGCATGTGCCGGGTGGCACATGCGAGTAGGAATCGAAGCCCGATTGAGATTTTATTGAGTGTACTCACAAAAAGAAAATCCAATTGGGTTAAATTACGAACGCTTGGAGTAATTTAAAGACGGAGGGGGCGAAGGCGAGTGAGTCGGGATCGAGCAAATTCCTAGCAAGAAATTATGCGTGATACTGCTCCTGTAAGGAGAGATTTCCTACTGGAAGCACATACAAAAAAATTACTAGCTACCCAGCTAGTAATTTTTTGTGTGTGCTTCCAAGAAAGCTCTTGAAGAGCTTTCGGGCAGGAAATGAACGGCGGAGTATAATTTTTTGAGCTCGAAAAATTTCGAGCCGGTGACCAGACAAAAATTTTCGACGGAAAATTTTTAGTCGAGGTCGAGAAGTGT